>CANQDY010000016.1 GCA_947593895.1 uncultured Bacilli bacterium | reverse complement strand
AGAATATTCTCGATGCTGATTTGTTTTTTGATTGATGTAACACTATATTTGAGGGTTCCTGCCTAAAGTTAGGTATTTTACTTTATTAGAAAAAGAAATGTCAACTAGAATATTTTAAAATATCAATCATGTTAAGTGATAAAGTAATTTCCGTTAATTGTAAAGAATGCGTTATTAAAATATGTTTTCTTTTAATTAAATTATCTAATTTATGTAATATTTGTAAAAATTCAAAATTTATTTATTATCTCAATTTCTTTGGACTTAACAAAATCAATTAAAACATTATAAATAATATAATTGAGTAAAGTTTACTTTTTACTTTGATTTGAAAAAACGATTTAAGAATTTACAAAAGTATTGTATTATATACAATGAAGGTGAGAAAAATGAATATTTTAGTATTACTTAAATTGAATGTTCCTCTAATGATAGGAATTTGTTCATTTGCAACAGCTTTATTTATTGTGGGAATAACATTAGTTTATATTTTTGTCATTAGAAGAAGTAGACAAAGAAAAATTGCAAAGGAATTAGAAAAAAGATATCGTCATCTACATACTATCTTGGTTGAAGATGTTGATCAATTTATTGCTCGACTTGAGCAGATTTCTAATCAAAACTTAGAATATATTCAATATCATGAAAAATATGCTCAAATGTATCAAGACATTTTACAAGAAAATGATCGTCATTCATATGTTGCAATTTCTGGTTTAAATACTACAATTAACGAAAAAAAATATCGTGGAATTAATAATTTGATTAATTCAACAAAAACGGTGGTCATGGATTTTGATAAAAAAGTCAATGAGTTATATAAAGAATTAAATAACCTGCTTCAAAAAGATGAAGAATTCCACCAAGAAGAGATTAAACTTCAAAGAATTTATCGAGAATTAAAGGAAAAATATAATAGTAATGTGAATGAATTAAGAATAGTTCAGGATTCATTTTTAAACTTTTTTGATAGAATTGATCAATTATTTCAAGAGTGTGAAGAATTAACATCTGCGGCTAGATATGAACAATCAAATGAAAAACTACCTCTAATTGAGGAAGTTTTAAATGCATTATTAGATTCATTTGATAAAATTCCAGTTTATTGTGTTCGTGTCTCAAAAATTATCCCTAAAAAAATAGATGAAATAAAGGAAAAATACGAGGAATTAGAAAAACAAAATTATCCATTACATCATCTTAAGGTAATGTCTAAAATTGAATCATATAAATTGGCTTTAGATGAAATTTATAAGAAGATTTCTGTTTTTGATTTTAGTAACGTACAAGAGCAATTAGATGAAATTGATCAAGACATAATGATGATTTTTAAATCATTTTCAGATGAAGAAGCAGCAAAAAAATATTTTGATGAAAATAGCGAGCAAATGTACAATTCGACTTACGATCTTGAAAAACAATTTATGAAAATCAAAAGAATGCTTCCAAATTATAAAGATGTTTATTTAATTAAAGATCGTTACCTTGATAAAGTTGAAGAACTAGAAAATGACATTGATAATGTATCACATATTAAACGTGACTTAGATACATTTATTCATTCATCTACAAGACAACCATTTTCTATTATTGTTTTAAAAATGAATGATATGGAAAATGAAATGAAGAGAATTCAAGAAATTATCAAAGATTTCAATCAATATTTAGTATCACTTAAGGATGATTCTGAAGAAATTTATAAAAAAATATGTGACTACTATCTAAAGTTAAAAGATGCACAAAGTGTAATTCGTGAAATGAATGTACCATCATTTTCTGATCGTTTAAAAATTTCTTTTGATCGCTCATATGCTTATCTTGAAGATGTTGGTGATATTATTAAAGTGCAACCAATCGATGTTCAAAATGCAATGGATACATTAAATTATGCTGAGGAAATTATTAATCAATTATTGAAAGATGTTGAAGAAAATGCTGCTCAAAAAAAATATGCTGAAGATTCAATTGTTTATGCTAATCAGTATAGGCAAGGTTTCTTAGATTGCAAATATGCTTTAAATAATGCTGGAACGTCCTTCTTTGAAGGTGATTTTACAAGAACTATTGATGAAACAGTTGTCATTATCAAAAAGATGCGCCCAGATGTAAAATAGTATGGATTAAAGTTTAGATAATAAAATTTTCTAATCATACTTTATAGTTAGGGGGTAGGTTGATGATTTATTTAGATTATGCGGCAACCAGTCCGGTAAATCCTGAAGTACTTGATACTTTTGTTCAAGTTAATAATCGTTTTTTTGCTAATACCTCTTCTGCTCATAAACTTGGTTTTGAAGTTGGACAATTAGAATTAAAGGCCCGACAGCAAATTGCTAAACTTTTTATGTTAAAGGAAAATGAGGTAATTTTTACTAGTGGCGCAACTGAGTCAAATAATTTAGCTATTAAAGGTGTTTGCCTTAAGTATTCAAATCGGGGAAAACATATAATTACTTCTTCTGGTGAACATGCTTCGGTTTTGAATAGTTTTCATCAGTTAGAAGAGAGGTTTGGTTTTAAGGTAACATATTTACCAATTTACGATGATGGGAAAGTTCGTTTAGAAGACTTAAAAAATGCAATAACTGATGATACAATTTTAGTATCGATTATGGCGGTTAACAATGAAGTGGGTTCAATCAATGATATTGAAAAGATTGCAACTTATCTAAAATCATTTCCAAAGATAATATTTCATGTTGATGCAACACAAGCTATTGGTAAAATTAATTTATTATATAATAATGTTGATTTAGTTAGTATTAGCGCTCATAAAATTAATGGATTTAAGGGTTCGGGTGTTTTACTAAAAAAAGAAAATGTTGATTTAGCACCTCTTTTATCTGGTGGAGGACAAGAATATTCTTATCGTTCGGGAACGACAAATTTTCCATATGAAGTTTGTATTTCTAAAACGCTTAGAATTGCCCTTGAACAGCAAAAAATACATTACCAATATGTGAAAGAGCTTAATAAAATTTTAAGAGAAAAACTAAGTGAAATTGATGGCTTAGGATTTAATTCACCAATTGATGCAAGTCCATATATCCTTAATTTTTACATTAATAAAAAGGCTTCAGTTGTTAGTGAAGCGTTATCAAATTCAGATATTTATGTATCAACTCAATCTGCTTGTTCTAGCAAGAAAAAAAGTCTAAGTCATGTACTTAAAGCAATGGGAAAATCCAATTTGATTAGTGAAAATTCTATTCGAGTTTCATTATCACATTTAAACACAAAAGAGGAAATGATTGAGTTTGTAAATACATTAAAGATAATATTAAAACAGATTAAATAGGAGAGAAAGATGAATTTAAAAAAGGCATTAAATAAAGATTTTAAGTTAGCACTAAAAAAAATCAAAAAATATGATAAAATTGCTGTTTTCCGTCATCAACGCCCAGATTTTGATGCAATTGGAACTCAGCTTGGATTAGTTTATTGGTTAAGAGATTCTTTTCCGACAAAAGAAATTCATTTTATTGGAAAAGATTTTTCACAATTTAAAGATACTCTTTATCCTGCAATGGAAACAGTTGATGATAATTTCTTTGAAAATAAATTTTTAGCGATTATTGTTGATACTGGTAATTCGCAAAGAATTGATGATGAAAGATATAAAAAAGCTGATTTCATAATCAAATTTGATCACCATCCAAATGATGAACCATATGGTAATATTAATATCATTGCTAATGAATTATCTTCTGCAAGCGAATTAGTATCAACTTTTTGTATGAATTTTGAGAAAAAATATCCATTACCAATTTTATCATGTAAATATTTTTATTCAGGTATTGTTGGAGATACCGGGAGATTTTTATTTTCTTCAGTAGATTGTTATACATTTGAAGTTGCATCAAGATTACTTAAATATGGTTTGAAACCTGCGTTTGATGTTTATGATAAAATGTATGAAAAAGATATTGAATCACTAAATTTACAACGTTATGTTTTAAACAATATGAAAGTTTCTTCAAAAGGTGTTGCTTATTATATTCTTCTTGATGAAGATTTAAAAGAATTAAATATTGAAGCAGATCGAGGTAAAGAGCATCTTTCATTAATGAGTAACATTAAGAATATTCCAATATGGTTTTCAATTACCGAATATAAAGAAAAAAATGAATTTAGAGTTTCAATAAGAAGTAAAAAAATTGATATTTCAAAAGTCGCTAATAAATATCATGGTGGTGGACATATCAATGCATCAGGTGCAACAATATATTCAATTGATGAAATTGATAGTTTGATTAAAGATTTAGAGGATTTAATTTAATGAATCATTATCTTAAATATTTAGATAAGTTAGAATCTTTAGAAGGTAAAACTTTTGTTGTTACTGGTGCTAATAGCGGACTTGGTTTTAATACAACATATGACTTAGTCTATAAAAAGGCAAAAGTTATAATGGCTTGCAGAAATTTAAGGAAAGCAGAAGAAGCAAGAAATTGCATTATTTCACAAATTAAAGAAGCGGATATTGAAATTATTCACTATGATCAAAGTGATTTTAACTCGATTGATGAGTTTTGTTCTAAAATACTAGAAAAAAATATTAAAATTGATGGGTTAATTTGTAATGCCGGAATTTATTTTCCCAAAGCAAATTATCGTACAAAAAATAATTTTGAATTAACTTTTGGAACAAATTATTTAGGGGTATTTTATCTTTTAAAACATTTAAACCCTCTGTTAGAAAAATTTGAATCTAAAGTTATTATTGTTACTTCATTAACTGGATTTTGGGCAAAAAAGAGAATTAGGTTAGAGGATAATGAGAAGTTATCGAGAAATAAGGTATATGGTTATTCTAAGTATTGCCTTTCTAGGCTTGGATATGAATTAAATTCAAAAAAATCTAAAGTTAATTATTTCTTAACACATCCAGGAATTTGTAAAACTAATATTATTTCTTCTGATCAAACCGGATTACCTAATTGGTTTAGTAAAATAGGTCATGTGTTTTTGTATTTTTTTGTTCATTCATCTGCAAAAGCTTGTCTGACAAATTTACTTGCTTTAGATACAAATGATAATGAAAGAAAATATATTAAGCCAAGAGGTATTTTCTCAATTTCAGGTTATCCAATAAAAAGAAAGATTCCTCAATACGCTAAAAAAAATATTATTGAAGAAACCTATCAATATTTGGAAGATAAAGGCTTCGAATTAAGATAGATTTAAAAATAAAAAATATATTCATTCATATAATTGAATATGAATGAAGAAAATATTCGATTAATACGACAATATCGAGTCCAAATAGTTTTAATTATTATTACAATTGTTGCTTTATTAATTACAATAACCGTTTTAAAACTTTTAATTGATATTGCTCGAGGATATAGAGATGCCTCAACAGCATCAGATAATATTATTCAAAGGTCAAGAGCATCTGCACTATTATATCTTATTGTTATTATTTATTTTTTATATTTTGCCGTTGAAACTTATCGTAGAAATCCAAGTAGTTCAAACTATATATTTTTGGTCGCAGCAATCATTGTAATGATTGGCACGGTTCTTAGAGTTATAAATTTATTTGGACCAAATACAAGTGTTACTGGAGCAGAGGATGTAGATTAAAATGAATGCATTAATTGTTAATTGTTATAAAAATAAATATTATCTTTCATCTTTAAGTGAGATGGAAAATTTTTTATCGACCTTAAATATTAAAGTTAGTCTAATAATTCAATGTGAAGTAAAAGAAGTTACTCGCGCAACTTTTATTTCAAGTGGTGCAATTGAGAGTTGTCTATTAGAAATGTATAAAAAAGACATTGATATAATTGTTTTTAATAATGATTTAAGTGCTCTTCAAATTCGAAATTTAAGTGAACGTTTTAATTTAGATGTAATTGATAGAACGATGGTAATTATTAAAATATTTGAATTTAGAGCGAAAACAAAAGAGGCAAAACTTGAAGTTGAAATTGCATCGTTAAAATACAATATTTCACGATTAGTTAATAGCAAAAATAATTATGATCAAATAACATCTGGAAAATTGCAAAATAAAGGATGCGGAGAAAAAATAATCGATTTAAAGAAGAGCCAAATTCGAAACTTAATTGTAAGAAAAGAAAAAGAACTTAATCAAATTCAACTTAATAGATCTTTAAATCGAATTAAAAGAAAAACAAGTTTACCAATTGTAACAATTGTTGGATATACAAATGCAGGTAAGTCAACGCTATTAAATCATCTAATCAAAATTACCAAAAATAAGAGAAAAGATTTAATTTTGCAAGAAGATCGTCTCTTTGCAACACTTGATACAACAACAAGATTGATTAAAACAGAAAAGTACTTTCCTTTTTTATTAACCGATACAGTTGGATTTATCGCTAGTCTTCCAACTCATTTAATTCGTTGCTTCCGTTCAACATTTGAAGAAATTGAAGAGAGTGATTTAATTATCGAAATGATTGATGTATCAAGTGAAAATTATCAAATTGAAAGCGAGATAACTGAGTCAGTTGTGAAAAATATTTCATCATCAAAAATTATCAAAATTTATAATAAATTAGATAAATTAGAAAGATTATTATCGATGATGGGAGAAGATGAATTAATAGTAAGTTTAATTGATAATACTTATATTGATGATATTTTAAAATTAATTGATAAAAACCTGAGTAAGTTTTATGTTGAAGTTTCTCTCTTTATACCTTATGAAGATATTGATGTTTTCTACGAAATAAAAAATAACCAATGCGTCATTGATTATTCGGAAGATGAAAAAGGAATAAAAGGCAATTTTAAAATATTTAAGAATAGATTTAAAATTTACCAGAAGTACTTAAAAAGTTTTGATATAAATCAATAATTTTATTGCATGATTCCTCAATAGTTACATTATTTGTGTTAATCATATAATGATAAAATGATATTTTGTCATTAGCAAAAGTAATTCGATCATTATCGATTCTTTTTTTTATATCTTCTTCTTTATCTTTGCGATATCTCATTCGATCGATTCTAATTTTTTCATCAGCGTATAAATAAACCACCATAATAGGCTTATTAAGCTTTAAGAAATTCTTAACTCCTTCAGGTTCAAGAATAACTACTTTGTTATCGCTAACTTCACTTTTCAAGCAACCATAGTAGTTATTATTATATAATGTTGTTTCCACGAACATATTTTGTTCTTTTAATTTTAAAAATTCTTCTTTAGAAATAAAATTATAGTCAACATGATTAACTTCTTTTACTCGCATTTCTCTCGTTGTATTAGTTACAACTTTATTAATGTGATATTTACTACTTAATTGTTTGGCAATTTCAGTTTTTCCACATGCACTAGGACCGCAAAGAATAATCATATTTTTCCTCCGATTCAAATATTACTTAATAGTATAGCATATTTAAAAGTTTTCAATATATAAATCTTTTATTTTACTAATTGCTTAGAAATTTTAAAGTTAATTTCCTTAGTTGAGTTAAGTAATAGATTAGTGTAAAATTAGTTTAATATTATTAAGTAAATTAGGAAGGATATTATGAGGGTAATTGTAATTGGTTCTGGTCCATGTGGACTTATAACAGCAATATCATTAAAAAAATTTCATCCTTATATGGATGTAATTTTGCTTGAAAAAGATCATGACATTGGATCTAGAATTAAAATATCTGGAAATGGACGTTGCAATTTTATCAATAAAAAATTAGATTCTAGCAAATATTCAACAACATTTGTTTCGCATATTCTTACCTATAGTAATGAAGTTTTAAATTTGTTAGATGAAACGGGATTTAATTATTATTTCGATAGCGAAGGGCGTGGTTACCCAACTAGTGAAAGTTCATTGACTTTAATAAAAGTTTTTAAAGATTTAATTAGTCAATATGGTGTTGAATTAAGAAATGATTATTTAGTTATTTCAATTAATTTAAAATTAGATAAAATTATCATAAATAATGATTTAAAGTGTGATCGATTAGTCGTGGCTTGTGGTGGAATATCCTATCAAAATGATCGATTAAATTATAATCGTATAGTTAGTGAATTAAATTTAAAAGTTGTTCCATTAACACCATCATTAGCGCCACTTAGTGTCTCAAGTTTTCCAAAAAGATTGGAGAATAAAAAAGTTAAGTGTCAAGTTAGTTTACTATATAATGATAAAATTTTAAAAACTGAAAGAGGGGAAGTTTTATTTAAAAAAGATGGATTATCAGGAATTGTTATTTTTAATACGTCTAGTTTTTTGGCTCGCCTTCATTTAAATAGTTATAATGGATATCAGATTTCTTTAAATCTACTTCCGAATATAAGTGAAGAAAAATTGAAATCATTAATTCAAAAAAATCCTTTATTAGACCACATTTTATTAAAAGATTTGGCAGATTATGTTTATAGTTTTGCTAACAGCGCAAATACTATAAGAGACCTTAGATTTGATGTACGTGGGATATATGATTTTAAAAATTCACAAGTTACTTCTGGTGGGGTTAGTTTAGATGAGTTAAATCGAAATTTGTCCTTAAAAAAAGATTCCCGAGTTTATTTAGGTGGGGAATTTATTGATGTCGATGGCGAATGTGGAGGATATAATATTGGTTTTGCTCTTTGCTCTGGATATATGATTGGAAAGGAAATGGACAGTGAAAAATAAATTGATATTATTATTTACTATACTTCCTTTACTAACATTAGGAAGTTGTATAAAACAAGAGACTATTCAAACTAAAATTGATGGTGATTTTAAAAACCAATTATCAGCTATGAAAAAGAAAAAAGGTGAAGAGTCTTATCAAGCGTATTTAAAAGCAAATCAATATTTAGATGAATTGTATCAAACTATTGATGAATTAATGAAAAATGCCTCAAATTATATAAGTAAAAGTGAATTTAACAAGTTAAGCAAAGATGCAAATAATTCATATTGGGAAAATCATGATAACTTGATTATTACTTTAAAAGAGGTTCTTCAGAACAAAGATAATTATCAATATTATGCTAAAAATATTAAGGATATCGATTATTACCGAGATTTTGACACTACGAAATTATTTCATTCTGCAAATTATCAATCAATAGATGGTGAAATTATTGATCAGGATCTTCAATCATTAATTAAAAAAATTAAAGATAATTCAATATCCTATGATAATCTTCGCATTGATTTTAAAAAAATAGATCAATCAGTATCATCATTAATTGATAATTATAAATTAAACTCAATTTATCAGGATCTCTATGTGGAAGAAAAGATATATACAGACACTAATGACAAATATAGTAGTAATTATCAAAAATGCAAGAATAGTTATGAAGAACTAATTAAAACGATTTTAAATTCGCAATTTAAAGATCAATTTATTAAAGATTATCATATGACAAATGAACAAGTTGCTTCATATATTAATAAAGAAATTTATTCTGATGAAGTGCTAGCTTTATTTGAACAGGAAACAAATATTGAGAATGAATTTTCTAGTAAATTTAATAATAGTGATAAAAATTATAATTATAAGGAAAACTATTTATCTTTAGTTAATGTAAGAAGAAACATCGCAATAAAACTTGGATATTCTAATTATCTTGAATATGTTTGGAGTGATTATGGTAGAGATTATTCTATTGAAGATGCAAAAATGTTAACAAATAATATTTTAGGTAATAAAGACATTGAAATGTTATACGAAAAATTTGCTTCACTAAGCTCGATATATTATCAATCTTTATCTTCTTATCATATCAATGAGAGTATGATATTCGATACTTTAGAATTAACTAAGAATATTTCTCCATTTAGTGAGAGTGCGATTAGAGATTTGAAAAATTATGGTAATTATAATTTTGAAGCAAGAAGTAATAAATATAGTGGTTCATATGTTACAAATTATGACAGCAATGATAATTATTTTATTTTTGTATCAGCTGAAGATAATGCTTTTACTTTGCCTTCAGTTGTACATGAGTTTGGTCATTATTTAGGATTAACTAGATATGATGAAAGTAAAACTGGTAATTTATTTAATTTAGACATCTGTGAAGTTCATTCTCAAGCCTTAGAGTATCTAATGAACAATTATTACTATCAAGTTATGGATCATAGTATGGCTAATCGTTTAGTAGATTATCAAGTTTTTAATGCTTTGTGGACCTTTTTATCTGGCAGTGCTGTTGCAGAACTAGAATATTATGTCTATACAACAACTGATAATCTTACTGTAGAGCAAATTGATAAAGAGTTTTCTTCAATTATTGAACCTTTAAAAAAGTATGGTTTTAATTACCAAGAGATTCCTCATATTTTTATTAGCCCAGGATATTATATTTCTTATGTTGTTTCCATTTTACCAGCACTTCAATTATGGAGTATGGATTTAAATTTAGCCATAAATGCTTACAATATAATTATTAGTTATGGTGAATCAAATGGCTTTAGTTATGTGTTAGACAAAGCAGGACTAATATCTCCTTTTAAAGAAGAAGTATTAAGAGGAATAGTTGAAAAAATAAAGCAAATTCAATAAAAAAGAGAATGAAATTATTCTCTTTTGTTTAAGCATTTTCGTTTCGCCTTGTTCTTGCTTCTTGTTTCTTTCTTTCTGCGGTGTTTAAAATTTTCTTTCTCATTCTAATTGAATTAGGTGTGATTTCCACTAATTCATCAGTATTAATATAATCTAAGCATTGTTCTAGGGAAAGTCTTTTGGGACTCTTTAATACAACAGTTGTGTCTTTAGATGAAGATCTTTGATTAGTTAAATTTTTTTCTTTAACTGGAGATACACATAAATCCATATCATATTTATTTTCGCCAACAATCATACCTTCATAAACATCAATACCTGGTTCAATAAAAAGAGTTCCTCTTTCTTCAATGTGCTGAATTGCATATGGAGTAGATTGACCATTATCAGTAGATACAAGAACACCAATTTGCCTTTCCCCAACATTAACTTTTAATAATGGGCGATATTCTTTGAAGGTATGGTTGCAAATTCCGTAACCTTTTGTAAGAGTCATAAAATTAGTCATAAATCCTAATAATCCACGAGAAGGAATAATATATGATAACTTAACTTGTTCTTGATCATAAGTTATATGAATCAATTCAGCACCACGAGATCCCAAACTTTCCATAATTGAACCAACGTATTCCTCTGGACAATCAATTTGAACATCCTCATATGGTTCGCACTTTACGCCATTAATATCTTTAATTATGACTTTTGGCTTACTTACCTCTAATTCAAAACCTTCACGTCTCATAGTTTCAATTAAAATTGATAAATGTAATTCACCACGTCCGGAAACAATCCAAGTTTCACTGTTTGGAATTCGATCGACTCTTAAAGAAACATCTTTTTGGGTTTCTTTAAACAATCTTTCTTCAATTTTTCTTGCGGTTAATAATTTGCCATCTTTGCCAGAGAATGGGGAAGAGTTTGTTCCAAAGGTCATTTGTAATGTTGGCTCATCGATTCTTAATAATGGTAATGGTTCTGGCTGATTAAATGAGCATATTGTTTCACCAACACTTAAATCTGGAAGGCCAGCAATACCAACGATATCACCTGCACCTGCTTCCTCTATTTCTAAACGTTTAAGCCCTAAAAATCCATATAATTTTTGAATTCTAAAGTTCTTTGTAGTGCCGTCAAGACGACAACAGGTAACCATATCGTTAACTTTAATTTTACCTTTTGTAATTCGACCAATGCCAATTTTACCAACATAGTCGTTGTAATCTAATAGAGCGGGCTGAAATTGTAAATTTCCTTCTTCATCAGTGCATGGAGCAGGAATTTCACTTAAAATTGTATCAAAAATTGGATTCATTCCTGGTTTTTGTGAAGCAATATCAGGTGAGTAAGAGGAAGTTCCTTTTAATGCAGAGCAAAATATAGTTTTGAAATCTAGTAATTCATCATCAGCGCCAAGTTCTAAAAATAAATCAAGTACTTCATCCATCACGCGTTTTGGATCGGCGTGAGGACGATCGATTTTATTAATTACTACAACAGGTTTTACATGAGCGTCAAGAGCTTTCTTTAATACAAAACGAGTTTGTGGCATAGTTCCTTCTAAAGCGTCGACAACTAAAAGAACACCATCAACCATGTGCATAATTCTTTCAACTTCGCCACCAAAGTCAGCGTGACCAGGAGTATCTAAAATGTTAATTCTAGCACCTTTGTAATTAATCGCAGTTGTTTTGGCTAAAATAGTTATTCCGCGTTCTCTTTCAATATCATTAGAGTCCATCATACGATCTTGGGTTTCCTCATTAGATCTAAATGTACCTGAATCTTTTAATAATTGATCGACTAATGTTGTTTTTCCATGATCGACGTGAGCAATAATTGCTATGTTTCTAATATTTTTCATAAGATATACCTCAAAAATAATATTTATACTATAAAAAATCCATGAATAATATTATCACTCTTTTTTTTGTTAATAAATAAAAAAGGTTAAATTATAGAACAAAAAAGTTATCATTAGACATTGCCAGACTTTTCTTACTATTCGGCATCAATATCGATGATTTTTGGAATAATAATTGGATTTTTTCCAGTTTCTTTTCTGACATATCGAAGGCATCTTTCGATAATTTTATCTTCAATTGGTTGAGGTTGATTGTAATAACCAGTTAAATATATTCTAACTTGATCTAGAAAAATATTTGTAATCTCCCTTAAAATATTTTCGCTGTCTTTAAGAAATACAAACCCTCGCATTTGAACATCAGGACCTCCGACAATTTCTTGCTTTTTAGAAGATACGCTGATACCCATAATTACAACACCATCATTAGAAATTTTATTTCTTTCTTCAATCACATTATTTCCAATATTACCAATATCAATGCCATCAATAAATACGTCACCAACATTGATTCTTGTATTGTAATCAAGTTTTGCAATTCCGTTTTCAATGTACATTACCATGCCATTATCAAGAACAAAAACGTTATTATAATTGTATTTTTTAAGGCTAATTGCAATTTTTCCATTTGTTAATAGCGATTTAAAATCGCCATTAATTGGCATATAGTATTTTGGTTCAAAAATAGTTATCATTGTTTTAATATCTTCTTCACATGCATGAGAAGAGTAAATATCTTTTTTTGTAAACATTACAACCTGAATACCAGTTTTATAAATTTCATCTAAAGCTTTAGTTGCAATAATATCAGTTGCATAAACGCTAGGAGAGGCAAAGATAAATAAATCTTTCTCATCAAATGAGATTGGTTTTCGATCAATTGTTCCACTGCTGATAGTGATTATTTCATCAAATAATCTTTCACCGGTATTCATAATGATAACTACAGTATTAGCGCTTTTGATTCGATGAATGTTTTCAACGCTGTCAATCTTTGGCTTAACTCCTTCAATTAAATTAAATTCATTAATTAATCCCATAACTTGAATTTCATCAGTTTTTTTACTAAAAATAATAGTTTTATTGTTCTTAATACATAATTTAATTACTTCTAAAATATTAAAATAGTTTTGTGAATATAAAGAAATAAATACTCGTCCTTCTTGATCTTCCAAATATTTACTAATTTTATTTGTTAGTCGATAATTAGGGGAATTATGCCCCTGAATATGTGCGTTTGTTGAATCCGATAAAACTAATAAAACATTATCGCGTGAATGTTTAAGTAGTGAGTTAGCATCAAGTTTAAAGTTTGAATCTGATAATGACCAATCAAGTAAATAATTTGATGTATAAATAATTTGACCTTGATCGGTTTCTAAAGAAAAACCAAAAGTAAATGGCATTGAATGAGTTACCTGGCAAAAATAAAATTTATATCCTGCAATAACTCTTGATGAATTCAAATCAATAAATTCAAAATTATACTTATTATTTATTTCAAGTTCTTTTGTGGCATATTCAATCATTTTTCCTGTAAATTTTGTGGTAACAATTGGCGCAGGACATTCATGGTAAATATAAGGAAGAGCGAGCATATTATCATCATGAGCATGAGTAATAATATAAGCTTTAATATCATTTTTTCTTTCTTTTAAGTAGTCAAAATTTGGAATGATAAAATCAACACCAGGAACTCTTTTATCAGGGTACTTGATTCCACAATCAATGACAAAAATGTTATCATTTATTTCAATAACAAATAAATTTTTTCCGTTCTCGTCTAAACCACCTAAAGCAAAACATTTAATTTTACTAGTCATTCTATTATAACCTCTATTTCTAAACCATAGTTATTTTAGACATAATTAGCAAATTTCTCAAGTACTTTTTTATATTGTTATAATTTTGTTAAGTAACAAAGTAAATTCTTTTTATATCTAGAAAAATTATTTTAATCGGTCATTTAACATAATTTTAGATGAAAAGTTAAAAAAATAAATTTGTTCTTTACATTTTATGCCTTCTAAAGTAGAATGTTAATGTTAATTTTGGCGGTTGTGGTGAAGTGGTTAACACATCTGGCTGTGAACCAGACACTCGTCAGTTCGATTCTGATCAACCGCCCCATTGATTAAAAAGTAATAAAAACGGCTCAAAAAAGCCGTTTTTTTAATGATGTGATATGAAAGTGATATGAATTTTTTAAAACTTATGTTCTTAATTTGCTTATTAGATTTTCAATTTCATTAATAATTTTAACTTGTTGCTCTTTAGTTAAATCTATGTAG
>CANQDY010000015.1 GCA_947593895.1 uncultured Bacilli bacterium | reverse complement strand
ACATGGCTCATCTGATGCGAATGCTTTTTATCATGCAATTTTGGTATGTTATAATTTAGTTAAGGCCAATGTTTTGGATTTGATTAAAGAGGGAGTGACGGAGAATGCCTAAATTTTTGGATGTTTTAAAAAAATTTAACATTATACCAAATGATGTTATTATTTTTGAACATGCTTTTTCGCATTCGTCTTTTGTTAATGAAATTCGAGGTAATCATGTGGATTATGAAAGAATAGAATTTATTGGTGATGGGGTTCTTGATTTGGTTGTTGCAGATTTAATCTATAAAAATCATCCAACTATGGATCAGGGATTAATGTCAAAATTAAGATCTTCACTTGTAAAAAGAGAAGCATTAGCAAATTATGCCAGAAGATATGGATTTGGTGAAGCGATTCTTCTTGGTAACGGAGAGAAAATTAATGGTGGAAATAATTTAGATAAAATTCTTGAAGATGTTTTTGAATCATTTATTGGCGCAGTATATCTTGATCAAGGATTTGACCGAGTATATTCACTTATAAAAGATATTTTTATTAATGGTGTGATAAATTATTCTTTTGATGAATTAACTGATTATAAATCGAAATTACAAGAATATGTTCAGGCTGATACTCGTGATTGTGTTACTTATCGAGTCATAAAAGAGACAGGATCTTCTCAAGATAAAAACTTTGTGGTTGAAGTTGGATGGGAAGGTAATATTTGGGGAATAGGTTCTGGTCAAAGTAAAAAGAAAGCAGAACAAAATGCAGCTAAAGATGCACTTTCTAAAGTGGCGAGGTAAAATATGGGATTAATATCATTTTTAAAAGATAAATTTTCTAAGAAAGAAGAGAAAAACGAAAAATATGTTGCCGGTCTTGATAAATCAAGAAAAAATTTTTCATCTAAATTAAAATTATTAACGAAAAAATATTCTAAAGCTAATGAAGCATATTTTGAAGATTTAGAGCAAATTTTAATTGAGGCCGATGTTGGTGTAAATTTAGCTCTTGATATTGTTGAAGTAACAAAAAAAGAAACTAACGAAAAGAAACTTACTGATATCAATCAAATTAATGAATTGTTAGTGGATAAGATGTTTATTAGTTATGCTCAACAAGGTGATAACATTGTAAATGAAATTCAATTTAAAGAAGATGGACCAACAGTTCTTTTAGTGGTTGGTGTTAACGGGGTTGGAAAAACAACAACAATCGCTAAACTTGCATATCGTTATATTCATCAGGGTAAAAAGGTTCTTTTAGTCGCTGGAGATACTTTTAGAGCTGGTGCGACAGAACAACTTACTGTTTGGGCTAAACGATTAGGTTGTGAAATTGTTGTGGGAAGAGAAAATCAAGATCCTTCTAGTGTTTGCTATGATGGTATGAGAAAAGCAAAAGAAGATAAATATGATTTAGTTATTTGTGATACTGCTGGCCGACTTCAAAATAAATTAAACTTGATGCAAGAATTATCGAAGATGAAAAGGGTTATTTCTAAAGAAATTCCTGATGCTCCTCATGATATATTTTTGATAATTGATGCAACAACAGGGCAAAATGGTGTTGTTCAAGCAAAGGCCTTTAAAGAATGTACTTCATTAACTGGTGTAGTGATAACTAAAATGGATGGAACTAGTAAAGGTGGCATTATCTTAGCGATTCGTGATGAACTTGGAATACCAGTTAGATTCATTGGTTTAGGTGAAAAGATTGATGATTTACAAGAATTTGATTTAGATCAATATCTCTATAGCCTTTGCCTGTCACAAGAGGAGGATGAATAATTATGGGATTTTTTCTATCGTTAATTATAATTGTTGCGATTCAAAGAGTTTTGTCAATCGTATTAGCCTATTTTGGTTTACCATATGTTTTTATTAATATGGTAATTGATTTAGTTCTTGCATTTGTATTTACATATTGGAATTTTTCAAGACTTTATGTTAATCGCAAAGAACTCTTAAAAGATATTTCTTTTCATACGAATGTATGTATTTGGTATTCAGTTTTAACTGGACTTGATTTAGTCTTTATGATGTTTTAATTAATTATGGAAGAGTTAGAGAAAAGCATTAGAATAAATAATCTTCTTGATCAATATGGTAAATTACTTACCGCTCATCAATTGGATGTTTTGTTGCTATATTATCAGATGGATTTATCACTTTCGGAAATATCAGAACAATTAAACATTTCAAGAAATGGAGTTTATGATGCGATAAAAAAAGGAACTAATCTTTTAGAAAAGTATGAAAGTAAACTTCATTTAGTGCAAAAAAGAGAAGAACTTAATGCTTATTTTGAAGAGTTAAAACAAAAATGTAGTGAAGAAGAATTAGAAAGAATAATTAAAATTGAGGGAATGGTGAAATAAAATGGCGTTTGAATCATTAAGTGATCGTTTTCAAGGGATATTAAAGAAAATTAAAGGTCAATCAAAATTGACAGAAGCTAACATGGAGGATATGCTTAAAGAGATTCGTGTAGCATTACTTGAGGCAGATGTTAATTTTAAGGTTGTTAAGGAATTTGTTAACTCAGTTAAAGAAAAAGCGATTGGTCAAGAGGTTTTCACTAAAGTTAGTCCTGGTCAAATGGTAGTAAAAATTGTTCACGATGAATTAGTAAGTCTTCTTGGCGCAGATCAATGTGAAATTAATTTAAGACATAAACCAACAATTATTATGATGTGTGGTTTGCAAGGTTCAGGTAAAACTACAACATCTGGGAAATTAGCTCTTTTATTCAAAAAGAAAATGAATAAGAAAGTTTTACTTGTTGCAGGAGATGTTTATCGTCCTGCTGCAATTGACCAATTAGTTACTGTGGGTAAACAAGTAGATGTTGAAGTATTAAACTTGGGAAATAAATTAAGTCCTGTTGATATTGCTAAAAAAGGTGTTGAAAAAGCAAAAATGGAAAACTTTGATGTAGTAATTATCGATACGGCTGGGCGCTTACAAATTGATGAAAAACTAATGCAAGAATTAGTAGATATTGAAAATGCAGTTCGTCCTGATGAAGAATTGTTATTAGTTGATGCAATGAGTGGTCAAGACGCAGTTAATGTTGCTAATAGTTTTAATTCAAAATTGCACTTAACTGGAATGATAATGTCTAAACTTGATGGCGATGCTCGTGGTGGTTCGGCTTTATCAATTAAACACTTAACTGGAATTCCAATTAAATATGCTGGTATTGGTGAAAAACTTTCCGATTTAGAAATATTCCATCCTGACCGAATGGCTGATCGAATTCTTGGAATGGGTGATATTGTTACTTTAGTTGAAAAGGTTCAAGAAGAAGTAGATGAAAAAGAAGCTAAAAAAGCAGCAACTAAATTTATGAAAGGAACTTTTGATTTAAATGATATGCTAGCCCAATTAGAGCAAATTAATAAAATTAGTATGAGTAGCATGTTAAGATTGATTCCTGGAATGCCAAAAATTAGTGAAGAAGACAAACAAAAGGCCAAAGAATCAATGAAAGTAACCAAGGCAATTATTTGTTCAATGACTCCAGAGGAAAGAAAAAATCCAGATATAATTAAAAATTCACGAAAGATACGTATTGCAAAAGGATGTGGAAAAACCAATCAGGATGTTAATCGGGTTTTAAAACAGTATGATCAGATGAAAGAAATGATGAAACAAATGAGAGGTCGTTTTAATGGTAAAATGCCAAATTTTTAAGATGATGTATAATTAATATGGATTCAGGTGAAAAATGTTGTAGTTGCTTAGTAAATAGTCAAACTAAAAAAATTAATAATTGCGACGATATAAAAAAGATGAGTCTATTAATAAAATAACTAAATTAGCAAAAGAGTTTACAAATAAAAATATCTCCATTATAAATGAGAAAAATAAATAATGTTCATAAAATAATATTTAATTGTTCTTTGAATTATCATAGCGAAAAATAAATAATCTATGTTTAAGTTATGAAAAAAATCGAATAAATAAGTCTGCAAAGTGATTATCTATTAAAAAGGATGATTCCATTTGCTAGAGTGGGAAATCTAATTAGTTTTACTAAGTTGATATCGATTAATATTGATTTATTTGATTATTTTATTGAGATATCAAATAGATAATAAGTTGATATATACAAAAATATTTAGTTAATTCATTTCTAAATAACTTCGGAAAAATTGTTTTTGATAAATTACTGATAAGATAAATTAAAATAAATAATCTGTTGTTAATAATTATGAAAATTGATAAAAAAAGAAATAATTAATGATGCTATTATGTCTAACACATTAATGTTTTGCTTAGATAAATAATGTTTAGTAAACTAAATGGAACGGATATTCCGGAAACCTATTTAAAAGAAGTATCTAAAGAGTGTTATAATATAATTAATAGTACTGATATAATAATTTCTAAGGAACATGGAAATTTTGCAACTCTAAATGATACAAACTAAATATTTATTATATGTTTTTATTTAAATGTGATTATTTTGCAGATAAATTCAAATTAAAAAAATGGAAAAGAGTACTAATTAACGAAAAATCATTAAGAAGAGGAGAACATAAAAAATGAAAAAGAAATTTTGTTTATTACTAATTACTGGATTATTATTTTCTTGTCATATGACAGATCTTGATACGAGTTTTACTAATTCAATTGGTGGAGAAAATAATGACTCACAACAAACAAGTTGTGAATCTATTGATTATGAGTCAAATGCAACATCAGAAGTTAATTCAACTAGCAATACTTTAAATTCCTCTAACTCACCATCAAGTGATATGAGCACTTTAGAATCTAGTTCACAGATTAGTTCTTCATCTACCTCTTTACCTGATGATACTGATTTAATCGATAATGTGCAAGAAGGATTAATACTTCATGCGTATAATCTTAAATATACTAATATTAAAAGTAAACTAGCTTCAATTAAAGATGCGGGATATACTGCAGTTCAAACTTCTCCAGTGCAACAGCCAAAAGATTATAATCCATCATGGATTGATCGAAATGGTCAATGGTGGAAATTATATCAACCTTTAAGTTTTTCAATAGCAAAGCAAAGTTGGCTTGGAACCAAAAGTGAATTAACGGATTTATGTAAAGAAGCTGAAAAATATGATATTAAAATTATCTGTGATGTAGTTTTAAATCATATGGCAAATAATGATAATGAAGGTAAGGTAGTAAATCCTAATATCGCTACATATGAAGCAGAAATTTATAATAAACGAAGTATTTATTTTCATGAATTTTATGGTTCGAGTGATAATGATATTAAGGGTGTAGTTCGTGGTGCAATTGGTCTTCCAGATTTAGCAACTGAAAATAGTTATATTCAATCAAGAGCGATTTCTTTATTAAAAGAATGTATTGATTGTGGTGTTGATGGATTTAGATTTGACGCCGCAAAGCATATTGAAACTCCAGATGATGGTGAATATAAATCTGATTTCTGGCCTAATGTCATTAATAGTGCAACAGAATATGCCCAAAGTAAAGGTAGTGATCTATATTGTTATGGAGAAATTTTAAATAACCCGGGTGTGGGAAGAAGTTTTTCATCGTACACTAAGTATTTAAGTGTAACAGATAATAAAACAGGAAACGAAATTCGAAATGCAATTGCTAGTAAAAACGCTTCAGGAACATTAAAAAAACAATATGCTTCAGGACAAAACCCTAATAAATTAGTTTTATGGAATGAATCACATGATACTTATGAAGACAAATCTTCTTATAATGTTAGCGATAGTGATGTAAATAAAACTTGGGCCTTAGTTGCTTCAAGAAAAGATGCAACCGCATTATATTTTATGCGACCAGGAGAATATATGAACACATCTAAGAATAATGATTATTGTTCTAAAGAGATTTCTGAAGTTAATAAGTTTCATAATTATTTTAATGGATGTGAAGAAAATCTAGGAGTTGATTCCTCTTTTAGTTATGTTGAAAGATATAGTAATACTCGTTCGGGTATTGTGGTAGTTGATTGTTCAAACACCAATCAAAACATTAATATTAGTGTTTCTCATCTAAGAAAAGGCACTTATAAGGATAAAGTTTCCGGAAATACCTTTACTTGCTCAAATGGAAAATTAACTGGAAAAATGGGTGAAACAGGAATTTGTGTATTATATTCAGAATCAAATGAGCCGTATGTTAATATTTCTAATTTAATTTCTTCATTTAGTAGCGAAACATATACCTTAAATGTTGAAGTTGGAAATTGTACAAGCGCAACATATCAAATTAATTCTGATTTACCAGTTCCATTTAATAATTCTACTTCAATTGTTATTGGTAATGGAATGAATTATGGTGATCAAGTTAGCATTAAATTTGTAATTACAAATGGAAAAGATACGATAACAAAAACAGTTGTAATTAAAAAAGAAAAAGTCAGTGAAGCAACATATTATTTCGACCCTTCAAGTTGTAGATGGTTTTCAGATGATAATGCTGAAATGGCAATCAGCATTAATGGTGGTAAATATGAAGAAATGAGTAAAAACTCTGATAATTTATATTATTATACTACTGGTGAAAAAATAACTTTATTAAAAGTTGCAAGAAAAGTTTTAACTAATAATGTTTATAATTATTATAATGAATTAAATGTTAATTGCACTAATATGGCAAATGGAAAGAAATTTGTTATTAATGAAAACTTTAATGGTGGAACTTGGGTTAATTATAAATAATTATGAAAGTAGATTTATTAAAACCAATTGGTTATTGCCTTGGAGTTGTCGAGGCAATTAATACATCATTGAAAGTCAAAGAGAAGTATAAGGATTGTAATATTTATATTCTTGGTCATTTAGTTCATAATGAAAATGTAATTGATGAATTAAGAAAAAGAAATATTATTACTCTTGAATTTGAAAAAGACCAGATTTTTGAAATTCTCGATTCTTTTAATAAAAATGATATAGTAATATTTACTGCACATGGACATGATGAAAAATATGATAAATTTTTAATGAAGAAGGGAATTAAATTTTTTGATACAACTTGTGAGAGGGTAAAAAGAAACATGGCTTTAATTAAAGAAAATCTCTCTCGGGGAGTAATTTATATTGGTAAAAAAAATCACCCGGAAACAGTTGCAGCATTAAGTATCAGTAAAGAGATTATTTTTTATAATATAGAAGAAAATATGGACTTTTCTAAAATTAAATACCATAGTCCATTAATTGTGAATCAAACAACATTATCATTTTTAGAAATATATCAAATTCATCAAGATATAAAAAAACATATTCCAAATAGTGTTATTCTTGATGAAATTTGCTCTTCGACAAGAATTAGACAAGAGAATATTAAAAATTTAAAGGGCGATTTTGATTTGATTTTAATTATTGGATCTAAAGAAAGTTCAAATACGGATAAATTATATCAAATTGCCAGAGAAACTCATAGCAATATTGCGTGTTATAAAATAAATAGTAAATTGGATTTAATTGATCTTGACTTGAAAAAGTATCACCATGTAGTAATTACCAGTGGTACTTCAACTCCATATCAAGTGATTGAAGAAGTAAAAAAATACTTAGAATCAAATTAGAAGGAAAATGATTATGAAAGATGAATTTATATTATCTAAACCAATTAATCATCTCGCGGTAATAATGGACGGAAATGGTAGATGGGCAAAAAAACATGGTTTACCAAGAACATTGGGTCATAAAGAAGGATGTAAAAGAATTATTGAGATATTTGATTTATGCAAAAAATATAATATTAAGGTCTTTACTTTATACGCATTTTCTACGGAAAACTGGAATCGACCTAAAGATGAAATAGCGTGCCTATTTAATTATTTAGAGGATTTTTTCAATAAGAATATTAAACGTTTTATCAAAGAGGGAGTCAAAGTAAAGCATATGGGTGATCCTAGTAGGTTACCTATAAAAACTCAAACCATTCTTAAAGACGCAATTGAAAGAACTAAAGATTGTAAAAATTATGTATTTAACATTTGTCTAAATTATGGATCAAGACAAGAAATAACTAAAGTGGTTAAAAATATTGCGGAAGAAGTAAAAGCAAATAAAATTTCTATTGATGATATTGATGATAGTTATGTTTATAAACACTTAGATTCTGGAGATCTTCCTGAAGTTGATTTATTAATTAGAACCTCAGGAGAATCTAGATTATCTAACTTTCTTTTATATCAATTAGCTTATGCAGAATTTATATTTACTTTAACATACTGGCCTGATTTTAAAGAAAAGGAATTTGTATCTTGTTTAAAAGAATATTGTTCAAGGGAACGAAGATTTGGAGCAATAAAAGAATAAAAAAATGATGAACTAAATGTCATCACTTTTTTTGGCAGATAAAATTACTTTTAATCAAAAGTCAGATAATTTTAGTGATAAAAAATTTATACATGGAAAAGAAAGTAATTTAGAATTAAAAAATTTTTAGAAGCAAAATAAAATTTAACCATTGAAGATATAAAAGTATTAATGGAAGAAGCTGTAAGTCCACATGGTAAAGCTGATTGAAGAAAAATTAGATAAAAAGAAGAGTTAAAAGCAATGGAAATAATGAAATTAAATGAAGAGAAATAAAATATACCTTATGTAATTTATTTTCATTCATTTTTTATTAATTCAATTAATTTAACTACATCATCAATATGGACTTTCAAACGTTTTTCCTGTTGATCAATTGTGCCTTTTTGAATAAATTGATTTTCTAAACTAATAATGTGTATTTGATTTTTAAAGTTAAGTTGTTTTAACATGGCTAAAACTTGATAAGGGAACCCACCCTTAATTGCATAAGGATCATAAATGATAATATGTTTGTAATTTAATAAACTTTTTAAAATTTTAATGTTGATTGGGGATTGGAATATCGCATTAATAATTGTTACATCTAAGTTCTTATTTAATAAGTTAGTTATTGATGGACCCATTGATATTACACAGATTGAAGAGTTAGATTTTTTTTCAATGACCCATTCACCAAGTTTTATTGATCTTTTGTTTAATAATTCATCTTTATAATAGCCAACACTATAACGAATCGCTAAAGGATGAGAGTAAGTTTTACTAAACTCAAATAAACTTAATGCCTCTGAATAATCTTTTGCCATACAAACCGCCATATTTGGCATATTAATTAAAAATGATTCATCGAAGATTCCCTGATGAGTTTCACCATCTGATCCTACTAAACCAGCACGATCAACTAAAATAGTAACCGGAACATCCATTCTTGCGACATCGTGATTTATTTCATCATAACTTCTTTGCATGAAAGTAGAATAAATTGAAACATATGAGTGTTTACCGGATAAACTATAACCTGAAGCAAATGTTAATGCGTGTTCTTCAGAAATACCCACATCAAAACATCGATCAGGGTATTTTTTCATAATATAATCGATGCCACTGCCAATTGAGGTGCTTGGATTAATTAATATTGCATCCTTATTTTCACTTAATTCTTGATCTAATGCTTTTGCATATACATCTTGAATCGCTATTGTTCCTTTTGGATTAGAACAAAGAGATTTACCAGTTTTAATGTCGAAAGGTTTAACACTATGCCAACTTGATACATTGCTAGTTTCTGATAGATTGTAACCTTTGCCTTTAATAGTAGTAACATGGATTACTACTGATGATTTTTTCTTTTTGGCCTTTTTAAAAGCTTTTTCCATTTCTTTGAAATCATAGCCATCGACATTTCCAATGTAATATAAGCCAAATAATTCAAAGATATTATTTCTCAATAATAATTTTTTCACTCCATCTTTTATTGATTTGAAGAAAGAGAAAAAACTACGGGTAAATTTATTTTTGCCCATTTTTTTTCTAAATCGGCTCTTCATTTTTAAGTACTTTGGAGATAGACGAATATTTTGCAGCATATTATGTAAAGCGCCAACACTTTGAGAAATTGACATATCGTTATCATTAATGATAATGATAATTTTGTGATTAAAATCCTGAATATTGTTTAGTGCCTCAAAAGCAAGTCCATTTCCAATTGAACTATCACCAATTAAAGAAATTACATTGTAATTTTTGTTATTAAGATCTCTTTCAAGAGCCATTCCCATTGCAGCAGATATTGATGTAGATGAGTGCCCAGCTTCAAAACAATCATATTCGGATTCTCTTCTTTTTTGAAATCCATCAACACCATTTTCTTTTCTTAGATTATCTAAACTTCTGCCAGTTAGAATTTTATGAGTATAGCATTGATGACCGACATCAAAAAGAAGTTTATCAGTAGGGAAATTAAATGCTTTATGCAGAGCAACGGTTAATTCAATAATGCCTAAATTTGAAGCAAGATGACCGCCGTTTTCACTACATTTTTTGATAATATATGCTCTTATTTCTTCACTTAAATTAGCCAGTTCTTTATAACTTAACTTTTTTAAATCTAAATTTGAAACATAGTTGATAAAATCTTTATTCTTTGACATTTATATATCTTAAAATTAAAATGTTTTAATTTTTTTCCTTTCAATTGAGATTTTTATTATTTTAGCATTAAAGTGGCATTTATTAAAGTCTAAATGACTTTTTTCAATTATCAAATTACTTTTTAAATAAATAGCAATAAATTGAAAATTAGATCTAACTTATTTTAACGATGCTATGAAAGTAATAATATAATTTTTGTTTCTCATTTTTATCTAGAATTGTTTATCTTTTTTGGTGGCATTTTATTAATTTCAGGCAACAATAATGTTATAATTATTAAATGGTTCAAAAGGAGTTGATTTGAAATGGTAAATAAAGAAATTGTAATAAAAGGTGCTAAAGAAAACAATTTAAAAGATATAAGTATTAGTCTACCAAAAGAAAAATTAATTGTTTTTACCGGGGTATCAGGAAGTGGTAAATCTACCCTAGCTTTTGATACTATTTATCAAGAAGGACAAAGAAGATATGTAGAAAGTTTATCAAGTTATGCCAGACAATTTTTAGGCAATGTTGAAAAACCTGATGTTGAAGCAATTGAGGGTTTATCTCCTGCAATTGCAATTGATCAAAAAACTACATCGCATAATCCTCGTTCAACTGTTGGAACAGTAACAGAAATTTATGATTACTTTCGTTTACTTTTTGCACGTATAGGCGTAGCATATTGTCCAACTCACCATAAGCCAATTATTAAATTTACTCCTCGTCAAATGATTGATATTGTTAAAAAGATGCCATTAGGTTCAAAAATTATGATTTTAGCTCCGGTTGTTTATAACGAAAAAGGAACACAAAAGGATGTTTTGGATAAAATTAGAAATTTAGGATATGAAAGAATTCGTTTAGAAAGAAAAAATTTTATCAAATTGAATGAAGTTCCACTTTTAGAAAAAAATGCAAAGCATTTTATTGATGTTGTTATTGATCGATTAATCTTAAAGAATGATTCCGATTCAAGATTATATGAGAGTATTGAGAACGCTCTTGATGTTGCTGATGGTTATGTAATTATTTATTGCGATGGTCAAGAAACTCTATTTAGTGAGCATCAAGCATGCCCAGAATGTGGATTTTCTGTTCCACCTCTAGAACCTAGATTGTTCTCGTTTAACGCACCTCTTGGCTGTTGCCCTGATTGTCGTGGGCTTGGTATTAAAAGAGAATCAACTGAAGCTCTTTTAGTTCCGAATGTAAACTTAACTATTAATCAAGGAGCAATTGTATATTTTAAAAATACTATAAATACGACAAACATTGAATGGCAAGAATTTGATTATTTATTAAATTACTATGGAATATCTAAGGATATTCCTTATCGCAAATTAACTGATGAACAAAAGAATATCATATTGTATGGCTCAACAGTTCCTTT
Source organism: uncultured Bacilli bacterium (assembly GCA_947593895.1). GTDB lineage: Bacteria > Bacillota_I > Bacilli_A > RFN20 > CAG-449 > UBA3210. The sequence goes on along the minus strand of CANQDY010000015.1, from coordinate 2,852 downwards.
ACAATATAAGATTACTTCTGCTTCAGGAAATGTTATGAATCGAACTGGAATTGAGGGAGTTAAGTCAAAAATTGATCGTCTTTATGCAACAACAACAAGCGAATTTATGCGTGAATACTATGGTTCATTTATGGTTGATAGCATCTGCACAACTTGTCATGGTGCCAGACTTAATGATAGTACATTATCAGTAAGAATTAATGGTTTAAATATTTTTGAAGTAACTCAACTTCCATTAAATAAATTAATCGAGTTTATGAATAATTTACAATTGAGTAAGCAGGAAGAAGAAATTGCTGGATTAGTAATCAGAGAAATAAAAAATCGTGTTAATTTCTTAATTGATGTTGGTCTTGAATATTTATCCTTGTCACGTATGGCAATGACATTATCTGGAGGAGAAAGCCAAAGAATTCGATTAGCTACTCAGATTGGTTCTAAATTATCTGGTGTTCTTTATGTTCTTGATGAACCATCAATTGGCTTACATCAAAGAGATAATGATCGTCTTATTAATACTTTAAAAGAAATGAGAGATTTAGGTAATACATTAATTGTTGTAGAACATGATGAAGATACAATGCTTGCCAGCGATTATTTAGTAGATATTGGACCAGGAGCAGGTATTCATGGTGGATATATTGTCAGTGCTGGCACACCAGAAGAAGTTATGAATGATCCTAATTCATTAACTGGACAATATTTATCAGGTAAAAAGTTTATTCCAGTTCCTAATTTTCGTGGTAAAGGAAATGGAAAATATATCACAATTAAAAAGGCTGAATGCAACAACTTAAAAAAAATTGATGTTAAAATTCCTTTAGGCTCTTTTGTTTGTGTAACTGGAGTTTCTGGAAGCGGTAAGTCAAGTTTAGTTACGGAAATTTTATATAAAGCAATTAGAAATTATCTCTATGATACTAAAGAAGTTCCTGGAAAATGTGAAGAAATTTTAGGTATGGATAATATTGATAAAGTTATTAATGTTTCTCAAGAACCAATTGGAAGAACTCCAAGAAGCAATCCAGCTACATACATTGGAGTATTTGATGATATTAGGGATCTTTTTTCAAATACACTAGAAGCAAAGGCAAGAGGGTATACGAAAAGTCGTTTCTCTTTTAATGTTAAAGGTGGTAGATGTGAAAAATGTGAAGGTGATGGAGTTAAAAGAATTATGATGAATTTTCTTCCAGATGTTTATGTTACTTGTGATGAATGTGGTGGAAAACGTTATAATGAAGAAACTCTTCAAGTAACATTTAAGGGAAAGAATATTTATGATGTGCTAGATATGACTAGTGAAGATGCAGTAGAATTCTTTAAAAATGTTCCATCTATTTATCGTAAAGTTAAGACTCTTGTTGATGTTGGTTTAGGTTATATTAAGCTTGGACAAAGTTCTACAACTTTGTCAGGTGGAGAAAGTCAAAGAGTTAAATTAGCATTTGAACTTCAAAGAAAATCAACTGGTAATACGTTATATATTCTTGATGAGCCAACTACCGGATTACATACTCATGATATTCGTTGTTTATTAAATGTTTTAAATACGATTGTTTCAAATGGAAATAGTGTCATAGTTATTGAACATAACCTTGATGTTATTAAATGTGCGGATTATATTATTGACTTAGGACCTGAGGGTGGAGATAATGGAGGTAATATAGTTTGTAAAGGAACTCCAGAAGAAGTTTCAAAATGTGAACAATCATATACGGGTAAGTATTTAAAAAAAATCTTAGAGCGAGATCTTAAGAGGCAATCTAGATAATTAATTGTTGGAGGAATAGATGGATAATGCAGTATATATTCAGTCGGGTGGTCCGACTTCAGTTATCAACTCTTCGTTTTATGGAGTTATTTTGCAATTTCAAAAAGAAGAGAAAATCAATCATTTATATGGTGCAAAATATGGAATTTCCGGTTTAATAAATGAGCAATTAATAGAAATTTCTAAAGAAAAAGATTATTCTTATTTAACAAAATTACCAGGAGCAATTTTAGGTAGTGCGAGAATAAAATTAACTTGTTCATGTGAGGCAATAGAAAAGATATTAGTTAATATTAAAAAATATTCAATCAAATATCTTTTCATTAATGGTGGTAATGATTCAATGGACACTGGAATGATTTTAAATAAAGTCTTTAAAGAAAGAAATATTGATTGTGTCGCTGTTGGCATCATTAAAACAATCGATAATGATTTATATCAAACTGATTTTACTCCAGGATTTGCCAGTGCGGTAAATTATATTGTCAGAAGTATTATGGAAATTTCTTTTGATATTCGCTCATATCAAAGTGGAAGAGTTACAATTATTGAAACAATGGGTCGAGATACCGGTTGGCTGTGTGCTTCATCTTCTATCGCTAACGAATATAATTTAGGTCCGGATTTAATCTATGTTCCAGAAATAATATTTAATGAAAAAAAATTTATTCAAGATGTTGAAAAAGTTTATAAAAAAAAGGGGCATGTTTTAATATGTGTTTCAGAAGCATTAAGAGATGAAAATGGTAACTACATTTTCTGTGATGATTTTAATCTTGATTCTTTTGGTCATAAGCAACTAGGTTCGGTTGGACTAAGTCTTTGTAAATTGGTAAAAAATAAATTGCATTATTCTACAAGACATGTTGAATTTAATTTGATGCAAAGATGTTCAAGCCATATTAGCAATAAGAATGATATTAAATGGGCAAAACTTTGTGGCATTAATGCTGTTAAATTTGCATTAAAAAAACAAAGTGGTGTTGTGGTTATTAAAATAAAAAACCATAAGTTTTGCTATAGACTAGTTGATTTTGAAGAGGTTGCGAATAAAGTAAAAAAAATGCCAAGAGAATTT
>CANQDY010000014.1 GCA_947593895.1 uncultured Bacilli bacterium | reverse complement strand
TATTATTTTTATGTTATAAATAATTAGTATCAATAATTTTTTTAATTATTTTAACTCAAATAAAGCAATTAGTGTAAAATTTAAAATAAAAAATCTACCAATCAAGTAGCGATTTTTGAAATTAATGGTATTAATAATTGTGGATAAAGAATAGTTTATTTATGGAGAATAATTATTATATGCAGATGGTATTCCAACACCAAATAATTAATTTGTTTAATTAAAGTAAATTTCTAATTTGGTAGATTAGTTTATTGATAGAAAGTTAATTACATATTTAAAATTGCTAAATGTTTATCTTTTTTATTATGTTTTATTATTTGCTAGGCTACTTTGTTACTTAAAATAAAAAAAACATAATCCAAATATATTGTTGGATTTTTGTAAATGGTTTGATTATAATATCAATTGGTGATTAATTAAATGATCAAAGCTCTGGCTACTGATTTAGATGGCACATTATTCTATCCAAAAAGAAAAAGAAGATTAATGAAAAGCGATAACAAAAAATTTTTAAAAGAGTTTATTGAAAGCGGACGAAAATTAATTTTAGTTACTGGTAGAAATAAATATGTTAGTTCTAAAGTTGCTGTAAGTTTAAACCACAATGATTTGACCATTATTGGATGTAATGGTGGATTTGTTGTTGATAATGGTAGAACCATTATTGAAAATGAAATTCCACTTGAAAACGCAAAAAAGTTGTATGACATGCTTAGTCGTGATAAAATGGTTAAATCAATTCTTATATTTACCAATAAATACAATCTTGTACTTGATGATTCACCATTGAATTCAATTGAAAGATTAATTGGTATAATTGGAATGAAAGCCCAAGGGGTTTATAATGAACCATTTATTCGTGGTAAAAGTAAAGTCGATGAAATTTTTAAAGATGAAGCAATAAAAATTTATAAGATTATGCCATGGTATGGACTTCATTGGAATGGTAAAAAAATTGCACATCAGGCTTCAATTAGATATCAAGAGTCCGTCGGCGATTTATTTGATATCAGTTGGTCAAAGGACGCTGTTGAATTTGTTCAATATGGGATTAACAAAGCCGCAATTTTGAAAGAAATTATCTCTAATTGTAATATTAATGATGATGAAATTATGGTTATAGGTGATTCGGGGAATGATGTTTCATTGTTTAGAAATTTTCCAAATAGTTTCGTAATGAAACAAGCACCAGAAGAAGTAAAAAAAGAGGCAAAAATTATTGTTGAAAGCGTCGCCGATTTAAAAAATTATAGAAAATAAAATTAAAAGGAGAATTTAAAAATGAATGATGCAACAAGATTTATGATGGGAATTTATCAAGTTTCCCTTATGGTCAGAGATACTCTTGAATATGTTCAAGGAAGACCAGAGCATGACGTTAATTTTTATAATCAAAGAAAACAAATTATCGCTCATGGTTTAGAAGATGGATCACCTTTATCTCACTTTTTATCTCAAAATGGTGAAGTCGGTGAAAAAATTAGAACTAATTTAAATGATTTTGTCGAATTTGCTTATAGCGATCAATCAACATATATCACTATTGAAAATGGAAAGATTATTGTTGATCATGCACAAGATTTAAAAGCTCTTGATTTCATTGTTGGATTAAGAGAAACATTAATTGATATTATTAAGAAATATATCGAAAAAGCAAAAGAAACTCAATCAGCAGAAGCTTCAATGGAAAATATGATTGCTTTGGACGATGCGTTCTATAGAATTTTATCTTCATTAATTGTATTTGATATTACACATAAAGAATTTGTTGAATTTAATAAAGCAATGCATGACAATGATGGAAAACCATCACCACAATCTAATTTTGTTATTAACGATATGAAGAGATTAGTTGGCTATACTAAATTTATTCATGAACACGCAGATAAGAATGATGCAGTTTATGAAGAAGCATATCAACAAAACTTTACTTGTTTAAATTACATGGAAGGGTCAAAACCATTGCCAAATAACAATGGATTAAAAGGTGAAATTGATGCAGTTCATGCTAATTATGTTAAAATTTTATCTGAAAGAGAATATCCTTGGAGAAATGCGTATACAAGTATTTGGAACGAATTAGTTGGTTACGAACAAGGATTACGACAAGCAAGAGTACAACAAAATACAAATAACGATCAAGGTGAAAGTAACTAAGTTTAAATTTTCTTCTGGTAGAAAAAGGTGATATTATGGCAAAAAAAATTAGATTTGGAAAGATTAAAAAAGAGCTAAGTAATAAGATAGCCGAAATTATCTGGCTAGTTTTAGCATCTTTTATTTTTGCAAGTGGTTTAGTTTTAGGAATACTAGGTATGATTATCGATTTTATGAGCGGAAACCTTAAGAGAAATCCTTTATACTTTTTAGTTGAAGCTCAGGATAATTTCTTTATCTGGGTAAAAAAATGGTGGAGTAGTTATCCATCACAATTATCACAATTTACTACAACAGGTTTAATACTTCTATTTATTGGACTAGTTTTCTTATTAATCGTATTATTTGTTACTTCTAATCATCAAGAGGCTCTTAATCGTAAAGAAAAGGCTAAGAAACTTAGAGAAAACAATGTTAGAAGATTTGAAGAACAACTTGGAACAAATTCTGAAATTCGTTAAAAATTGATATTAATATAAAAGATGCAATAATTTGTGAATTATACAAACCTGCATCTTTTTTTATTATGAAATTTTTTAGAAAAGAACTTAATGATGAGTTTTTAGTTTAATAATAATTATTATTTTTTAAATTTGTAATAAATATCTTTGGTAAAGAAGTTAAATCTATGAATATGAAAAGACTTATTATTTAAGAAATAAAGATTTAACTATATTTAAAATGTTTGATGTTTATAATTATTGTAATAGATTAAATTACTTTAGTATCAGGATTAAAATTAATTTTGTTTAATATGATAATATCATAAAATTTTAATTGTAACTAAAAAAAACGATTTTTATTAAGTGCAGTTTAATTGAATATTTGTAATGAAAAAAATTGAATTTTATTTTATCTGAAAAAGATAGAAAAGTAAACAAATTATCAAGTTTATGAATATAATACATAACTAAATTTTTTTAGCTTTTTTAATATCCGATTAAAAAAAACAAATAATATAAAAAATCTGCCATTATGACAGATTTTATAACTTTAACATTGGCGGAGAAAGAGGAATTCGAATCCTCGCGCGGAGTTACCCGCCTACTAGCTTTCCAAGCCAGCCCCTTCAGCCTCTTGGGTATTTCTCCAATGCTTTTTGATTATACAATATAAATTATGTTTTGTCATCAAAAGGAATTAATTTATTTGATAATTATGATATAATTTTTCAAGAGAAATGAATATGAAAACATACCAGATAAATCAAAATGAAGAAGGTCAAACTATATATAAATATTTAAAAAAGCAATTGGAAGGCGCGCCAATTAGTTTTATTGAGAAACTTTTTAGAACTAAGAATGTTAAAGTAAATTATAAAAAGGTAACCAAAGAATATATAATTAATAATGGGGACTTAGTTGAAATATATATTACTGACCAACAAGCAAAAGATTTTACTATGAAAAATAAAGAAATAGTTAAAATAAAAATAATGCCCGATATTGTTTATGAGGATGAGAATATTTTGATTGTAAATAAACCATCTGGAATATTAGTTCATGGTGATAAAAATGAAAAACGAATAACTTTAACTAATATGGTACTTAGTTATTTAAATGATAAGGGAGAGTTTGACTTTAATTCAAAAGGATTTATTCCAAGTCTTGCACATAGAATTGATCGAAATACTTCTGGTTTAGTAATATTTGGAAAAAATATTAAATCCTTACAAGAATTAGAAAACTTATTTAAAGATCATCAAAAAATTCATAAGCATTACTATGCTTTAGTAAAAGGTATTGTTGCTTCTTCTGGTACGATTAATAAACCTCTTATGAAAGATGAAGAAAAAGCAATTGTGAAGGTAGTTCCATTATTTCAAGGTGGGAAAAGAGCTATAACTAAATATGAACTAAAAGAAAAATATCTTTATTGCTCTTTAGTTGATATTAATTTATTAACTGGTAGAACTCACCAAATACGAGTTCATTTTGCCTCAATTAATCATCCTTTAATTGGTGATGATAAATATGGTGATTTTGCATTAAATAAAAAATTTAATCAAGAATTCAATTATCATGGACAATTTCTTCATGCTTATAAAATATCTTTTGATGAGCTTGATGGCCCTCTTTCCTATCTATCAAATAAGTCATTTATTTGCGAAATGGGAAGAAAAGAACAAGATATTTTGAAAAAATTAAAGACAGATTAAGAATATTTATATAGAATATTCTTATAGAGGAAAAGACAATGAGAGAAATTGAAAAAGGCCTCCTTTTAGCGGAGTTAATTAATCCAGATTGTATCGATGAAAAACAAATTAGTTCTTTTGTTAGTTGGATTAAAAATCAAGACTGCTATCATGACTTAGTTGAAAATATAAATGATGTAAGAAAATCATCTTCTATTTTAGCTAAATGTTTATATTGTGAATATGAGATGATTAATCTTGATAAGGTTTCATCAATTGAAGAAGCAATGATTGCCTATTATAAAATTCTTTATCTAGTTCAATTATCTACACCTGCCTTTTATTTAAACCCGTTACTTGCCATTAATAAAAAAGAAAAGAAAATTAGAATTGGCGAGATTTTAGTTAAATTTAATAATAAATATATACCAATAGATGAATTGAGCTTAGATTCTAGTTTTTCATTTCAAGAAAAATCAGAGTTCATTAAAGAGAAAGTTTTATCATGGAAAGATGATGTTTACAATCGCCTAATAAAAACTATTAGAAAACTTAAAGAAAACCCTAGAAATCTACCTAAAAAGAGAATATTTTCTATCGGGCATATAATTTTAGGTGTATTTTATATTTCTTTAATTGCGATGTTTGTTGTGACTTTATATACAAACAATCAATTTCTTAATAGTTTGTATTTACCGAAATCTTTTAGTAAGTATACATTTAAACATTTTATTTTGTTATTCTCGATGTGTTTTGCTGGACTAGGATTATTAATTTATATTGTAGAAATGATTTATTGTGCGATTACTATTTCAAAATATCGCAAAATAAGAAATTTAGTTTTTGATAAAGAAGATCAGTTACTTAAAATAATTCAAAAGCAAGGCGATAAACTTCAAAATTATTTGATTAAAAATGTCGAAAAGCACAATAAATTAGATTTGATTGTTGATGATTTTTCAAGCTGTTTAAAAATATATGAATACTTGTTATATTTGTATCATATAAACTATCATTGTAAAAAAATTAAGAAGGATCGAATTTGGCTAATTAGCAAAATTGTCTTATCCTTGACATTGGTTTTCGTTATTTTACTTGCAATATATTTTGTTTATGCTTATTTTGGAGGTGTCAAATGAACTTTGTAATTACATTAGAAGATCAAAGAATTGATTCACTAGAAGATTTAGGTAGAAAAATGTATTTATATGAAGACGCAAGCGAAGCGCTTCTTACATCAAATAAGTTTTTAAAATTTTTAAAAGAATACGATTATGAAAAATACAAAAAGTTAATTGAATTAAACCATCAAAAAAGAGAACATGAGGAGTTTATTTTCTTAGCTCAGTATATATTTTGTCCTTTAATGAACATTCGTCATCATGGGTATGAATTTAATTCATTAGAAGAACTAGGTGAAAAAATAATTAATTATGGTCCAGAAATTGATATTTATCTTAAAGATTTTCTTAAATTTCATTTGCTTTCTCAATATATGGAAATGATGGAGTATGACAAGAGTGATAAAAAGAACTATTTGGTTATCAAAAACTTAGAAAAACTATTTTTAGAAAATGAGAACAAAGCATACTTTTTGCTTGGATTTATCCTTTCAAAATGTGATATAATAACATATTGTAAAAGACAATATGATGATGTAAATCGCTTCTTTTTGGAAATGGTCTTAGATCGAAATATTATCGCTTATTCATCATTGATTGATAAAAACCAATATGTGTTAAGTTGGTTGACATATTTAGGAAAAATTTCTCAGGTTGATAAATATCAGTCAATTATTAATTCAATAAAAGCGTTGGAGGAAAACTATGAGTGTCGAACAAAGATATCAAAAATGGTTAAATAATAAATCTCTTCCTGATGATTTAAGAAAACAATTGGAATTGATGGATCAAGACCAAGTCTATGATGCTTTTTATACTGATTTAGAATTCGGTACAGCTGGTTTAAGAGGAATTTTAGGACCAGGAAGTAATCGTTTAAATATTTATGTAATTAGAAAAGCAGCTGTTGGTTTTGCAAAGTATTTAATTAGAAATTTTAAAGATGTAAAAGAACGTGGAGTAGTTATTAGTCATGACAATCGTTTGTATTCTAGAGAATTCACTTTGGAATGTGCAAAAGTATTTTCTTCATATGGTATTAAAAGTTTTATATTTGATGATTTAAGACCAACTCCTGAATTATCATTTGCAATTAGAAAAGTCCATGCTATTGGTGGTGTAATGATTACTGCAAGTCATAATCCAAAAGAATATAATGGTTATAAAGTATATGATGAAGAAGGTTGCCAATTAGTTCCAAGTAAGATTAAACCTCTTTTAGAAATAATTTCAAATTTAGGTGATGAAATTAGTATTAAATATGGAACTGAAACTCCTTCGGAAATTATCACATTATCTAAAGATGTAGATCAAGATTTTGTTAATAATGCTTTATCAGTTCAAATAAATGATGATTTGGATAAGAGTAATTTTAAAATCGTATTTTCTCCTCAACACGGAGCAAGTTTAGAAAGAGCAAAGGATATCTTTGATGCTTTAAAATATGATGTGACATATGTTCGTGAGCAATGTGTACATGATCCATTGTTTTCTGCAACCGGATCACCCAATCCTGAAACTAAAGCGGCCTTTGATTTGTCGATGAAATATGCCGAAAGGGTGAATGCAGATTTAATTTTAAATACTGATCCTGATGGCGATCGAATTGGAATTGCTGCGAAAAATAGAAACGGTGAATATCAATTATTTACCGGAAATCAAACTGGTGCTTTATTACTTCATTACATATTAATGGAAAGAAGAAAAAAAGGAATTCTTAAATCGAATAGTGTAGTTTTTGATACAGTTGTAACTTCTTCTTTAGGAAGAAGAATAGCTAAGTTCTATGGAGTACAGACTGAGTCATTATTAACTGGATTTAAGTTTATTGGAGATAAGATTCATCAATATGAGGTTTCAAAAGAAAAACGTTTTGAATTTGGTTACGAAGAATCTTATGGATATCTAGTTTCTCCATATGTTCGTGATAAAGATTCTTTACAAGCAATTGTAATTATCAGTGAAATGGTTAACTATTTCTTACAACAAGGCAAGACTCTTGACATGGTTCTTGAAGATATTATGAGATATGTTGGTTATGAAGATAATACATTATATTCAATATATTTCTCTGGAGCAAATGGAAAAGTCAGAATGAATAATATATTAAATAGTTTAAGAGAAAGACCGATTAGTTCATCTTTAAATAATAAATTAGTTAAATACGAAGATTTTAAAGCCTCAATGGGCTATGAAATAGTAAATAAAGAAACCAAAACTTATGAAATTACTTTACCAAAAACTAATCTTATGAAATTTTATTTTGAAGATGGATCAACAATTTCAATTCGCCCAAGTGGAACAGAACCAAAATGCAAATTTTACTTTGAGGCAGTTGGATCAAGTATCAAAGATCTTGAAGGTAAAACCGAAAAGATGTATGAGGAATTAAAGAACTTTTTAGGCATTTATGTATAAATAATAAAAAATCGCCATAAATTTAAATGGTGATTTTTATTTTTTATCGAATTTTTATTTTTGTTTTAGGAATAGTTTTCAGTGCTTATGGAATAACTTGCTTAATAATCTATTTATCATTATTTAGTCTTGGATTTTCTATTTTAGATTATTTGAGATTTATCCTATCTCATAATGAGATTTATTTTTTAATATCAGGTTTAACCCTTTTAACTATTAGTTTACTTTTTGATGACAAATGGAGAAAATTTATTGCTTTTCGTAAAGACCGACGACGTTCTTAATTCTTTTTAAGGTTTTTTGAGCAATTTGACTTGCTTCTTTTTTTCCTTTTTCCAAGACTTCATCTAGATATGGAGAATTTATTATATCATTATAACGGGTTTGAATTTTTTCTAAAACTTCACATACTACATCAGCAACTGCTTTTTTAAATGTGCCATAGTTAGCCCCTGTAAACTCATTTTCTGCCTCTTCAATAGTAATTTCTTTTAAGGCACTATAAATAGTTAATAAATTTGAGATACCAGGTTTATTTACTTTATCATATTTAACTTCACATCCAGTGTCGGTTACCGCTGACATAATCTTTTTTCTTACAGATTTTAAGTCATCTTTAAGAAAAATATCACCTTTTGGATCAGATTTTGACATCTTTTTAGTTGGATCACTTAATGACATAATTCTAGCACCATTCGAAGAGATAACTGGTTCAGGAATTACAATTACATCTTGTTTATAACGATGGTTGAACCTAATAGCAATGTCCCTAGCTAATTCAACATGTTGCTTTTGATCTTCACCAACCGGAACCTTTTTGGCATCATATAGAAATATATCTCCTGCCATAAGAACAGGGTAAGTAAAAATACCTAAACCGATTTTCTTTTCGTTCATTTTGCTGACTTTATCTTTAAATTGGGTCATACGATTTAATTCACCCATATAAGCATAATTTTCTAAAATAGTATTTATTTCGCTATGTTCATGAACTTGTGATTGTAAAAATATCACTGATTTATTTGGATCTAGACCACAAGCTAAATAAAAAGCAACGATATCCTTAGTATTTTGTCTTAAAACTTCTGGTTCAATTGGTAAAGTTAAAGCATGTAAATCAGCGATAAAAACAAATACTTTGTTAGTATCTTGATATTTTGGAAAGTTTTTTAACGCTCCAATATAATTTCCTAATGTCAATTGTCCAGTTGGTTTAATACCACTTAAAACATTTTCCATAATAACACCTATTTTTCTAAAGCATTAAGGGCTCTGGCTTGTTTGCTGACTTTGTTAAATGAAAATCCATCAATTGAGCAAAATGATAAAATGTTTTTAACTTCATCTCTAGCCCGATCCATTGAAGAACTCTCAACTTCTAATTCATAATCGATGATTCCTGAATATGAGTTCTTATCTAATGCAACATCGTATCCATCATATTCAACAACAATTCTTTCAGTACAAAGGGAAGTCAAAACTCTTAATTCATCAACTTTAACACCCAAAATCAATAGAAACTTTTTAATATTTCCATCTGGAAAAAAATTATTCTCAGTAAGTTTTTCAAAATCTCTCCAAGAGATATTTTCGTTTTTCTCTAATAAACCTTCGCTTAAAGGAGTTTTTAATGTTAATTCAAATTCTTCATCTTTTTCTCTAATTCTTAAAGCAATACCATTCTTTTTTAAGTAGCGATCAGGAGTATCAATATAATGATTAGTTTGCCTGATTTTTCGATATTTGCTTAAGTTTAGTTTTTCAATTATTTTTTCATATTCATCTTTTAATAAAAGTACTTTTGCTTCAATTTCAATGTTTGAACTCATAGTTAATTTTCCTCATTACTTAAATATTAATATTTTTATTAATATTTTTCTATAGTAATTAGTCCTCTTTTTTATGTTTTAAGTTATTTGTAATTTTTTCAGATAATTTTTCTAAAAATTGATTAATTTTATCAGAATATTTGTAAGCAAGAACAAAAGCAATAATACAAATAATGCTACCAATAATTAGAAATGCAAGTCCCCATCCTTGATAAGGGATAAATTCGCCAGACATGAAAAGTAGTGTTGCTAAAATAGAAATTGGTCGAGTAATAATCTGCATTAAGAAGAAGGTGAATTTTTTTATATTTGTTAATCCTGCAATTGAACATAAAGCATCATCTGGGAAAAAAGGTAATAAAAACATAAAAAACAGCAATACTGTTTCTTTGCCCTTCAATTTATTTAAATAGTAGTCGACCTGATCTTTTCCACCCATTGCCCAGTTAACAAATCTTCTTCCAATTGTAATTCCTAAAAAATATGCAAACATCGCACCAGTAAATATTCCGATAAATGATAATAAAGCACTTTCCCAAAATCCAAATAAATAGTTGCCCACTAAAATTGTTACTGCACCAGGAATAGGAATAAAAGTTACTTGAAGAAAACTAATTAAGACAAATACTAATTTTCCATAAATTCCAGTCTGTTTAATTAATTTTTGAAGTTCCTCTTGGGATAAATCAGTATAGCCTAAAGCATGCAATAAAAAATAAATTCCCAGAAAAAAAAGTCCTAAGAGCAAAGCTCCAAGCAGAAATTTTAGTATCGTTTTTGTCCAATTAATCTTTTTTTCCATGTTGCACCTATTAATAGTTATATGAAATAATTACTTTTTAATCAATACTTAATGAAAAAAATCTATTTTTGATAGTATAATTAAAGGCGAATTTGGAGGATTTATTATGATTGAATGGATTAAGAATAATTTAATATTAAGTATTTGTATTGTGGCAATTTTTTGTAGCATAATTGCTATTGTCATAATTTTAGTTTGCAAAAAATTTAGAAGGCCAAATAATAAAAAAGATATTTATGATGAATTAATTAAAGCGTTTGGTGGTATGGATAATATTATTGAAGTTAAAGCCAGAGAGAGTCGTCTTTCATTAGTTTTAAAAGATTATAATCTGATTAATGAAGATAAATTGAAAGAAAAAGGAATTATTTCTTCAATCAAAATGACAAATAAAATCACATATGTCATTGGTAGTAGTGCAAAAGAAATCGAAGATTACATTAATAAAAAGAGTAAATAAATCCATTGGGTAAATATTTACTCTTTTATTTTTAGTTTTAACTTTGATAAGGATAAGGAATTGCTGGATTGATTGGTGGTTGATATGGTGGATAATATGGTGGATATTGAACTGGTGGTTGACTATAAGTTGGATTAGATTGGAAAACACCAGTTTTAGGAATAAATAAGCCTCCAACGATTAAACCACCGATAAAAGGTAGTAAAAGACCTGCGAAGCGACTATCATCACCTTCGTTATTATCTAGATAGTCACAATTACCATAAGCTTGGCGGTAACAATTTCTAATTTCGTCATCATTCCATTCATGGGTATAGTACATAAAAAACGCCTCCTAGTTATTCTATGAGGTGTTTATTTTTAATATTAGGCGATTATCTTTAAACTTTGTAAATCCTTTTTTAATTCCTCTATTGGCAAACCAACTATATTTGTATAACTTCCTTCAATATGATTGACTAAATTAAAAGTTTTATCTTGAATTCCATATCCACCAGCCTTATCTAAAGGGGAGTTAGTTTTAATATAGTCATCAATTAGTTGCGGTGAAAGTTTATTAAAATAAACTATAGAAGTAATTATTCTTGTAATTTCGATATGTTTATTAATTGATAAAATTGTATAAACCGTTTTGACTTGATGAAAACTATTAGATAATTCTTTTAACATCCTTTTAGCGTCATCTTTATCTTTTGGTTTTCCAAAAACAACATCATCTTTTATAACTATTGTATCCGCAGCAATAATGATATCGTTAGGATGATTCTTTGCAATTATTTTAGCTTTTTCAAGGGATAATTTTTCAAATGGATAAAGATATTCATCAAGAATAGGAGGGATGATATTAAAGTCACTAATTAATTGGCCTAATAATTCTTTTCTTCTTGGAGATTTGCTAGCAAGGATAATCATTATTTGTTCTCTAATTGATTCATAATAATTGGAATAATCATTGGACTACGATAAGTTTTAGAATATAAGAATTGACTTAAGCTGGTTTTCATCGTATTTTTAATTTCACCAAATGTGGCCTTTCCATTCATAATATTTTTTAATTCTTTATATGCAATTTGACGGGCCTCTTCTATAGTCTTAATGGCATTTTCATCTTCCATATAGATGAATCCTTTGGTAACAATTTGTGGCATTGCAAGAATTGAATTAGTTCTTGAGTCAATACTCATTAAAACCGCGACCATTCCATCATTTGCTAAAATATTTCTATCTCTAATAACTGCAGTAGATAATCCGGTGAAATCTTTTCCATCGATATAAATATCATCAGTCTGAATTCGTTTTCCTTCAGTAATTTCGTGCTTTCTTAATATTAAAGAATCGCCATTAGCAAGAATAAATATGTTTTCTTTTGGAATACCTAGTGTCTGGGCAATTTCGCCATGTAAACGCAACATCCTATATTCGCCATGTACAGGCATAAAGTATTTTGGCTTAAATAATTTAAGAATAATTCTTAATTCTTGCTTTGATGGGTGACCGGAAGCATGAAGATTTGAAAAAATTGAGTTGTTGATAACTTCTGCGCCACATCTAACTAGTTGATTGACAACCGCATTTACACTGGCACCATTTCCTGGAATTGGTGAGGAAGAGAAAACAACAGTATCTCCTGGACAAATCTTAATTAATGAGTGTTCACCATTAGCAATTCTTGATAATGCTGCCATAGGTTCACCTTGAGAACCGGTGCATAGAATAACAATTTCATTGTTTTTATAATCTTTGAGTTTATCTGCGGTAATTAAAGATGAATCGGGAATTTTAATATATCCATATTGTCTGGATATATTAACGGTGTTTTCCATTGAACGACCAACAATCAAAATTTTACGATTAAAACGAATGCAGGCTTCAACAATTTGTTGAATTCTTGAAATATTACTAGAGAAAGTTGAAATAATTAAGCGTCCTGATGTTTTTGAAAATATTTCAAAAATTGAACTAATAACACTTCTTTCAGATAGTGTATATCCTTCTTTTTCAGCGTTTGTAGAGTCACTAAGTAATAAATCTACACCTTCTTCGCCTATTTTAGCTATTTTGCTTAAGGAGATATCTTCTCCCACAGGTGTTAAGTCAATTTTAAAATCACCAGTAGTAACAATTCTACCTTGAGGAGTATCAATACAAATTCCATATGAGTCTGGAATTGAGTGGGTCACACGAAAAAATTGAACTTTAAATGTATCAACTATAATCTGATCTTCTTCAGTGTACTCAACAATTTTTATCTTATTACTAATGTGATTTTCTTCTAATTTAATTTTGATTAAAGCTGCTGCTAGTCTTGGTGCATATATTACCGGAATATTTACATTTTGCAATAAAAAAGGAATTGCACCAATATGATCTTCGTGACCATGAGTAATAAATAGAGCTTTAATTTTATTTCTAACATTTTTTAAATGTGTATAATCTGGAATGACATAATCAATTCCTAAAATTCCTTGTTCTGGAAACATAATCCCTGCATCAACTATAATTAAAGTATCATCGTTTTCAATGCAATATGTATTTTTTCCGACTTCTTGTAAACCACCTAAAGCATAAATATTTACTGCTGAAGCAGGTAATATTGAATTTGCCATTTTATAAAACCGCCTTTCTGAAATTATGGTTATGTCTAAAATCGTATTTATTATATATATATTATATGATTTTGTAAATGGTTTTTGAAAAGATTTTTATAAGCAAAGTAGATAAAAAGTGCATTATTTTGCACTTCTTAAATTTGTTAAATTAAGTAAGAATTTTCTACTTCTTTGTATGGGTTATTTTTATCAATTCGATCGTAATAGAGAATTCCATCAAGGTGATCATATTCATGCTGTAATACGATTGCATCATAACCAGTTGCGGTTATTTCTATATCCTTGTTTGTAACAATATCAAATGCTTTCATAACAATTTTGTGATAACGATAGACATATCCTTTTTTGTCTTCGTCAACGGAAAGACATCCCTCACCAGATTGAATTGCAACTTTACGAACTGAGTTTTGAATTATTTTCGGATTGACTAATCCATATTTTACCTCAGTTTTCTCATCTTTATGATAATATATTGCAAACATTCTACGATTAATTCCAATTTGTGGTGCGGCAAGACCAACACCACTTCTTATATGTCTTTTTTCACAATATTTATCATCTTGTGATTTAATTAAATAATCAATCATACTTTCTAATGTTTTGCGATCCTGAATAGATAAGGGCATTGGAACTTCAATTGATTTATTTCTTAATGATTTTACATTATCCTTGAGAATTTTTAACATTTTGCTCACCTGGATAATAGTTTAGCAAAAATAAATAATTAAATAAATTGTTCTGTAAAAAAATAATTTAAATAGTACGATTTTATAATAATAAAAATTAGATAATAAAAACCACATTAATTTTTTAAAATAATGTGGTCAATTTGATTATCTGGTTAGATTAAAAGGCTCCGTTTGTTGCTCCATTAGCACATCCACATCCAATGATGACTAAAAGAATGAAGAGAACTAAGACAACAGCGAAAATTCCACCCCATGAAGTTGTGTTGTTTGATGATGGATAGCAACCATAACCACCTTGTGGATAACCGTATCCTTGGCCATAGTAATACATATAAGGCACCTCCTGACACTTTATATTATGAAAAAGAAAATAATGTGAAACAAAAAAATAAATGATTAACTTACATCTTTATTCGCATATCTTATAATGGTGATATTTGTGAGTAAAATGGATGATTTT
>CANQDY010000013.1 GCA_947593895.1 uncultured Bacilli bacterium | reverse complement strand
TCTTTCACAAAAACCAAAGCATCCTGCAATCGAAATTTCAACTTTATCTTCAACACCATATTTTTTTGCCCAATGTTTTAACGCTTCAACAATTTTAAGTGAATTAGAAGATGTACATCCAGTACCGCCACAAACAGAAATATGATATTTTTCTGGTTTATCGTTTTCGACTTTTCTTAAATATAATAGATCTTTTACATTCTCGTAAACGTTCATTAGATCGTCTTTTGAATTAATTTTTGCGCACATATTCATTGACCTCCTAGTAAGTTGCTAAAATGCCTTCAACATCTTCCGGTGTGATATTACCATAAGTTTTATCATTAATTTGCATTACTGGAGCTAATCCACATGCTCCTACGCATCTTAATGTAGTAATAGTAAATTTTCCATCTGGAGTTGTTTCACCATTTTTTATTTTCAATACTTCTTCAACTCTTTCAAGAATTTTTCCTGAACCTCTAACAAAGCAAGCAGTGCCAAGGCAAATGCTAATAACATATTCACCTTTTGGTACCATTGTGAAAAATGAATAGAAAGTTACGACCCCATAAACTTTAGAAACACTAATATTTAATTTTCTAGCAATATGAGTTTGTACCACCATTGGCAAATAGCCAAAAATACTTTGCGCTCTATGCAAAATAGCGATAAGTTCCGTTGAATCGTTATTTTTTGATTCAATAAACGCATCAAGTTCCGCAAACAATTCGTCGTTTGTTTTCATTTTTTGTCTCCTTTTTGTATAATTGATAAATTTTTATCGAATTAATATTATCATATATCGATTATCTTATCTATTAAAATATATTTTTTAAATGAAATTTATTTCTTGCCATTAAAAAAAATAAAATGATGATGCATTTTAATCACTATTTAATTTTTAGAATTAATTAGATATCCGTTTTCTTAATAAGTTACTGACCAATGAAATAATCAAAATAAAAATAATTGCAATTAATGAATAAGCAAATATAGGAATCATATTAGTCGGATCATTTTTTTGAGTGGCAAGAATTGCTGAACCTAAGCCACTACGAGTATCACCTGTTAATATCTCCGCCATAATTTCAATCTTGAATGCCAATCCAAAACTACTAGATATTCCAACAAGAATGTAAGAAAAACTAAGAGGCAATTGTACTGCTAATACTCTTCTGATAAAATTACCACCATCAACTTTTGTTGCATCAATAACATTTTTATCAATATTTTCTATTCCACCAACTACAGATTCATAAAGAATTGGAAAGGAAATCAATATTACCAATAATATTGGAGCATTTTTAGAACCAACTAATACCAAAAACAAAAATACTAACGAAGCAGTTGGAATTGATTTTAATGTTGCTAATAATGGAATTAAAATTGTCTTAATTTTTTCACTATTTCCCGCTAATAAGCCAAATATTATAGCAAAAATTATTGAAATTAAAAATCCAATCACCATTCTAAATATCGAAGATCCAATACATTTATAAATGTATTTTTTTGACAAAATATTAACCATTTCTTTAAATGTATCAATTGGATTTGGGAAAATCATAGTCCCTTCTCCTATCAAAAAAGAAAGAAGAAACCAAACTCCAATAAGTAAGATAATTCCAATAAAATAATAGATAATTTTATTTGAAATAGATTTCTTCATTAGTTTCATCCATTCCAAACAATGAAATAAAATTATCAATTGCTTTTTTATTATCAATTGCTTTAATGTATCCGAGTCCTAAACTATTATCATCTTCAATAACTTTTTTAACCATTTGATAATTTGCTCCATATAATGATGTGGCAACTTCAGTTTCTAATTTTCCAATAGTATTATCCATAAGATTTGGATTATTAATGACCGATGTAATATCGGATTTTAAGCTTTTTAAAAAGTTATTTATTGTTTTATTATATTTACTATCATCACTATTTTTAACGAATATAGACGCTTGAATTAATGATAAATTATCAGATTTCTCTTTATATTTATCCTGGATATTCTCATAAATTTCCGCTTTGGAATATGTTGTGGCATTTTTATTGTTTAAAATTGTATATAAAACCGGTTGAGCAACAAAGACATAATCTATAGATGAACCGGTCAGTAAATTTTTTCCGCTTGCTAAACATTTTGCAGCATCTTGAACATTAGTTACATATTCGATGTTTTTATCAAATACATTACCATATATATAATGAAAAACTAAATCTGGAGTTTGATTTTCACCAAACAAAATAATCTTATCATCTTCATCCATAACTTTATTGTCATCATTACCAGTAGAAGCAATATAAAAGTTTCCTAAGGTAATGTTAGACGCTAAAAGATATGGTGCTCCTTTTTGAATTGCCCTTATCCCAGTTACAGTATCAATTGCAACAATATCCTTATCAGATTTATCGTTCATCATTGCAACAATGTTTGAAGGCGTTGAATTTGTTTCAAAATTATTACTATTCGCATGATTATAAAATGCAAATGCAGGTGCACCAGTTGGAGCAACAATCTTTAGATTCGATGTATCAACCTTAGAGCTACATGAACTAAGTAAAACAAAACTTAATAATAAATATCTCTTTTTCATATCAATAACCTCAATTTCCACTTGATAATTATACTAATTTTTCATTATAATATATGTGATTTAAATCACAAAAATTATGATAAACGAGTTCAATAAATTATTTAATCAAAATCCAAATCTATTCATTAAAAAAACCTTCAAAAAAGGAGAAACATTATTTCAAGAGAATGATATCTGTCATTTTGTTGGTTTTGTCATCGAAGGAAAAATTAAGATTTCATCATATACTATTTATGGTAATGAAGTAATATACTCTATTATTAATAAAAATGAATTTTTTGGTAACAATCTTATTTTTTCTAGCACTCCAAAATATAAAGGAAATGTAGTTTGTCTAATTGATTCAATTATATATTTCATTTTTAAGGAAAATTTTATCAAAATATTAATAGAAAATAAAAATATTTTATCTAATTATTTATTGTTTCAGGCTGAGCGATTCAAAGAATTAAATAGCAAGATTAAAATTCTATCTCTAAATGATGCAAGAGAAAGATTTTTATATTATTTATCGATAAATAATAATATAATTCACTATCAATCTATTACATCTCTGGCAGCCGAGCTTAATTTAAGAAGAGAAACTCTTTCTAGATTAATAACAACCCTCATCGAAGAAAAAATAATAATTAAAAAGGATAAGTATATAAGTAAAAGTAATACTCATCACTTAGACTAAAGTCTACTTAAAGCCATTGCAATAATTACAAAATTACTTTTAATCTTTTAGGTATTGTTAAACCATTATCCTTAAATAATAAATCTCTTTATCATTCTTAAGAAGTTTAATGTTAAATTTGTATCAACAATTCTTTTATCAAAATTATTTGATTCTTTAGTTATATTATCTAAATCATAAAATGGTACTTTTGATATATAATTTTCATTTATTTATCCATAATTGATATTATTTTTTTGTTAAAATTCCATAGTTTTTATTTCTTGTAAAGATTTAATTCTTCAACTAAAAAGGAGCTTGTATTGAAAGCAAATTTGTTGAAAAACGTATTAATAAATATCTAAATTTGAAATAAAGTTATGTGATAACAAATCACGAATCTATATAAATAACATATTATATTTATGAATAAAAGGAGAATTATGAAAAAATTTAAATATTTATTATTCTGTGTGCTATTTTCATTCTTAATTCCACTTGTTGGTTGTAAAAAATCTGATCCAAACAAAATCACTATCGCAGAAGTTACTCATTCATTATTTTACGCTCCAATGTATGTGGCAAAAGAAAAAGGATTTTTTAAAGATGAAGGTTTAAATGTAACTATTATCACTACTCCTGGTGCGGACAAAGTTATGTCTGCTCTTATCTCTAAAGATGCGGATATTGGATTAATGGGACCTGAAGCAAGTGTTTATAACTATGTTAATGGAAATAAAGACTACGCAATTAACTTTGCACAATTAACTCAAAAAGATGGTTCATTTCTTTTAGGGCGTGAAAAAATTGATAACTTTTCCCTATCTCACCTTAAAGGAT
This sequence comes from uncultured Bacilli bacterium, assembly GCA_947593895.1. Classification (GTDB taxonomy): domain Bacteria; phylum Bacillota_I; class Bacilli_A; order RFN20; family CAG-449; genus UBA3210. Next base: position 11,153 of record CANQDY010000013.1, on the reverse strand, counting down.
CAACAATTATTGGTGGAAGAAAAGGTGGAATGCCTGAAATGACATTAGAATACATTTTAAAAAAGGCAGGACTAAGTATTTCACAAGATGTGAATAATAAAGATGTTGATGTTAGAGTTAGAACTGATGTTAGTTTTGATGCAGTCACTGGTGTTTTTGTTGCAGGAGAAAGTGATTACGCAACAGCTTTTGAACCAGTTGGTACCCAAATTGAAAAAGCAAATAAAGGTTATATAATTGCTTCACTTGGAAAACTATTAAATGAAAATGTTCCCTACACCTGTTTTAGTTCACTAAAATCAACTCTGAAAAAAAGAAGTGATCAAATTCAAAAATTTACAAATGCAATTATCAAGGGACTAGATTATGTTGTCACAAATGAAATTAAGGATATTATTCCATACTTAAAAACTGATTTTAGTTCTTCATCAGATGAAGAATTAACCAAAGTAATGAAAAACTATTTGGAAATAGAAGCCTGGCCAAAAACAATGAGTTTAACAAAAGAAAGTTTTGAAAAACTAATTGATATTGTTAAGGAAGCAGGGGAACTTGATAAGGAAATCAAAGTTCCTTATGAAGATATCGTAACAACTGATTTTATAGTTAAGTAATAGGTTAGAAAAAAGTTTTAACCCTATTTCCACTTTCATTGAACCTTTTAGATAGGTAATAATCGAGGAGATTGACTAAACTCAGTCTTTCTCCTTTTTTATAATATAAAAAATATTATCATCAGAAATATTTTTGATATAATCTAATAGATAATTATTAATAGATTTATATTGTATATATTGATGTAATTTCATCACTTAAAACTTAAATCTTATATCATGTCGACATAGTAATTCTATTTTATTGTAGAATTATATAGATCAGAAATGCTAATAACACAAATCTAAAAGAGCATCAGGATCTAACTATTTCTTTCATTTATTTAGAATAATCGTTACTTAGACATTTATTTAGATTAATTTCTTCTATAACTTTTTTAAAGGTAACTACAAAATCAAATATAGAAATAATTTTATTTGAAAATTGTATTAATATCTTATTATGTCTTATATTAGAAAAAGAAACTTTAAATTTAATTTTTTATATAAAAAAGGACTGTATTGAAATACATCACTTTAAATGATTTTTTACAGTCCCTAAAATTTTTATTTAATCAACAGTCTTTGTAAATGAGAAGAACTCACACAAAGATATATGAAGAGCGTTAGCAATTTTTTCTAAATTAACAATTGAAATATTCCTATTGCCCTTTTCAACTGAGGTAATATATGTTCTATCCAATTCGCATAAATTAGCCAATGCTTCTTGCGATAAACCAACCTGAAGTCTAAGTTGCCTAATTCTTTTGCCCACTTTCTCTTTTATCATAAGATCACCTTATGAAAATCATCACAAAATGTAGTTTATGAGTCAACGGACTATAAGTCACATTAGGGTATGTTTTGATTAATTATTAATATTTTTTTATTTTACCTCAGCTATTTTAATTTACACTTCAACACGATAGGAATAGACGTTTAAAATTGTTTCTCCATCAATTTGTAAAGCGCAAGGTGAAGAGAATTCAACCTCAACTACTTTTCCCCTAGTTAAAGTTACAATCTTTGTTTTTTCAACATGTTTTCCCTTAAAAATCGAAGGGAATGCTATTAAAGCACTTAATCTGGAACGAGCCTGATAAACCATATTAGTAACATATTTATCTTTAGCTAAACGATCTTGATTTGGGGCAACCATCATTCCACCACCATAGAAGCGTCCATTCATTGTTGGTGATAACCAAACATTTTTATATTCCTTAGTTACTCCATCAATAGTTATTTTTGCTGATCTCTTTTTAAAATGGAATAAAATCCCCTTAATTGCGATTCCAGTATAATTAATATCCTTATTTGATTTTTTCTTTAATTGATCTGCTACTTCACAACAATATCCATCAATCCCATAACCAACACCATTAATAAAATAATATGATTTACCATTTACTATAACCTTGGGAAGATCAACTAAATATTTATTGATTAAAACAAAATCATCTTTTGCATCAATATCTTTTAAAAAATCGTTTCCGGTTCCAGCACGAGCTAAATAAATATTATTCTTTGGACATTTTCCATCAAGGCTATTAATGAAAAAATTAATTGTTCCATCACCACCAACAAGAATAATTTCCTCATCTTCTTTTAAAGATGTAACAAATTCTTTTAGATTTAAATTAATTAAACTAACTGATTTAAATTCTCCTTTAATTAATGATTCAACTTCCTTTAATCTTTGTTCTCCACGTTTATTATTTGAAAGTGGATTAAATAATACATACTTCATAAAATTTCCTCCTTTTTATATATTATTTTTCATTTCTATAATGTTTTTTTCCATAATTTCATAAACTTTATTTGCTACTTCATAAGATGTTAAATCTTTTATATCATCATATTTAATAACTTCACAAACCCGAACATAAACTTTCGTTGATTTTAATGGCCATCTTTTAGCGACTAATTCAGTATTTAAAATTGCCATAACAACAATATCAGTTTTAGCCAAAAGCGAAATCTTAAACGACCCAGATTTAAAAGGCAAAAGATTATCACTTGTAGTATTTCTTGTCCCTTCTGGGAAAACACCAATTGAATTCTGATTTTCAGAAATATATCCAACCGCCTTTTCAATTACCCTTAATCCTTGACGTAAATCATCTCGATCTAAAGATAAATAATTTGATTTGTACATATAATTACTAACTAAAGGCATTTTAAACAAACTTTTTTTAGCAATCCAAGCAATGTTATATCCTTTTAATTTATCAGAAATAACCATTGGATCAAATTTAGATCGATGGTTACAAACATAAACATATTTTCTACCTTTTTCAATTTTTTCTTTGCCTTCAAAATGAATTCTAACTAAACCTAATATATTAAGATATGTAAACATATGCTCCATTAAAAAGCGATAAAACTTACTATCTTTTTGATTGAACTCAGTCTTTCTTTTAACTGGAATAGCAATTATAAAAATTGTGATAAATGTTAATACAATATATCCTATTAAAAAGGCAATAAAAAGTAAAATCGGAATATAAAAATCATACCCATGATGAATTATATTGCCAAAGCAACATAACAAAAATGTTGTTAATAATGAACTAATTATATTAATTAAAAAATACATACTACTTACTTCACCTTCTTAAACAACAATTAATATTATACTTATTTATCTATTTAATTTCAATTTTTCGATATTTTTCGTCAATAATCGAGTAAATATATGCATCAATTTTCAAATTATACTTTGATTTCAAAAAATTATAATAAATTTTTATTTGTTCATCATAATGTAAATCATCGATGTTTTTCGTTTTATAGTCAATCAATACGATATGATCTTCATATTTTAAGAATAAGTCAATAACACCTTTGGTTAAATTTTTTTGATCTTCAAATTCATATTCTTTAAATACTTTTGCTTTTCCGACATCTTTTAAAATATCTGAATTAATGAAACTTTTAATCTTATTTCTAATTGTATAATTGCTAATTAAAGAATAATCTGGATTTACAAAATCAATCATTTCTAGAGCAAAGTGAAGTTTATTGCCATACTCCAAAGCTTTTCTATTAACTTCTTTATCAACCTCTTTACTAGCTTTATTCACTTTTTCTTTGATTGAGAAATCAAACTCAATATTTTTTAGATTTAAATTTACTTTTTCAATATGCTTTTTTTCGATTTCTAGTTTTTGTTCTTGATAATTCTCAAAATCAACAAACTTAAAATATTTTTTATATGGATAAAAAAAATCATAAAATGAATTTGAAAGATAAATTTCTTTACTTTGATAATCATCTTTTAAAGGCATTACAAAAATCATTTTTTCTCTAGCTCTTGTTAAACTTACATAAAACAAACGAATTCTTTCCGAAATATTATCCATTTCAATTTTGTAATTTGAAGCTTGTTTTACTAATGAAATATCATCATTTAAATATGGGCCAAATATTGAAGATAATCCAAATAATTTTCTTTTATCATGATCAGGAAACTTCTTGTTTAAACCTGGATAATAAACAATATTAAATTCTAAGCCCTTAGATTTATGAATGTTCAACAATCTTACCGAATTAATTGTAGTCCCTTTACTCGATAATGTAAATTTCAAGTCATACTCATTAATATTATTGAGATAAGTTATAAAATCGTCGAAGGAAAAATCCAATTCACTCATCTGATTAAAAGAATTTATAAATGAATCTAAATATGCAGTATTCTCTTCAATATTGCCAATTCGACTAAACAATGAGAAAATCCTTAATCGTTGAATTACATTATAAAATAAGGTAAATGAATCACTATCAACATTCTGTTCAATTTCATCTTTCAAAAGATGATAAATATCATTATTTACATACTGATTATTAATTGTTAAATTATATATTGTTTCATCTGAGTAATTAAAAATAAAACTCCTCGCTAAAGATACAAAGGCATGCTTAAAAGCATAATCAATTGTTAACTCATCTTTTATATACTTAATCAAAATCAGAATATTTTTTAATAATTCAACAATGACATTATCTTTAATATCTTCATCCTTTTCAACAAAAATAGGTATTTGGTATTCATTAAAAACACGAATATATTCGTCAAAACTTGTTCCACGATCAATGATAATTGCAAAATCTTTAAACTGACAAGGAACTAATTTCCATGATGAATCTGATGATTGCATTACTTGATATTTTGAATTAATTTTATTAATTATATCATTTGCAATAATATGCGCTTCTTTTTTTAAATCACCTTTTTTATAAGTGTAAACTTCTAAATGATTATTTTGACTTTCATTAATTTCATCTAAGTAACTTTTATTACCATAATCAATCATATGATTATTTAAATAATCCGCTCCACCAAAAGAAGATGTCATAATGTTTTTAAAAATAGTATTAATATCATCAATAACTTCTCTTCTTGAACGAAAATTCATTTTCAAGTCAATTGCTCTACCACCTTTATTAAGTTTATAATTTTGATATTTATTTTTAAATATATCGCATTTAGCGTTTCTAAAGGCGTAAATTGATTGCTTAATATCTCCAACACAATAAACATTATCATTTTGAATATAAGAAATAAAACTCTCTTGTAAATCATTAGTATCTTGATATTCATCAATCATAATCATCTTATATTTATTTTTTAGTTCCTCTTGGATTGATGGGAAATTCTTAACTAAAGATAAAGCAAATTTACCAATATCAGAAAATTCAAAAACTTGATGTTCCATTTTAAAATCAAATTGTCGCTTATCAACTCTTTTTACTATTTCAATTAACAACTTAAAAATTTCTTTATGACTTAAAATTAACTCCTTACCCTCTTCTTTATAAGTTAATTTTTTACAGTAATCTTTGGTCTTTTTTATAATATTTTGTAATTTTTCAAGATTACATAGTTCTTCTTCTGACAAATCATCTTTGTACTTTCTTGGCAATTCTAATTTAAAGTTTATTAAAGATTCCAAAAGCAAATCATAATCACTAATTGCATCAAGTTGATCAAAATTGTTCTGATTAATATCGATAATGCTATTACCATTTTTATCATAAAGATTAGGAATCAAATTGATTGATGAGGTAATCATCGCTCTTTTCGTTTTTAAAGCATCAAATAAAGTGTCAAAAACTAAATCGATTACTTGAGATGAATAATAATTATCTATAAATGTATTAAAATAATTTTCTTTATCTAATTCTAAATCACCTTGATTTAATATATCTAAGACTAATTTCTCAATGTTTGAGTCATCCTTAAAACAATATTGGTCGACAAAATCCAAAAATAGCTGATTATGCTCAATATAAAGTTTATCCAGTTCCTCTCTAATATAACGATGTTTTAAAACCATTATGATATTAGAATCAACATTAGAAAAATTTGAACTTAAATTCAAATAACTATGATACTTTTTAACTAAGGAATTAGAAAATCCATCAAAAGTTGTGATATCAGCAATATCAACATAATTAGCGGCATCTAATTTATTTTTTACTAGTTTTTGACGGATTCTAGCTTTCATTTCTCCTGCAGCAAGATGAGTAAAAGTCAAAATCAAAAAATCTGAAATCAAATAATTTTTCTCTTTAATATAATATAATACTCTTTCGCTTAAAACTGCTGTCTTACCTGAACCAGCTCCGGCAGAGATAATAATATTACCCTCTTCTTTAATTGCTAACATTTGATCTGAAGTAAAATTAGGCATTATTATCACCTTCGCTTTCAACAATTATAATTCTTTCATCATCTTTTTCCTTAAAGCAAATTGAACTATGTTTACAGTATGAGCAAGGGAGTTTTTCTTCATTATATTTAATCGGTGCAATAGAAAAATCCCCACTTCTAATTTTAGAAATAGATTCTTTAAGTTTTTCTTCGCTTTTTCTAACTATTTCATTCCAATTTTTTTCGTCTAACAAAGTTTTTGATTCCTTTAATTCATCTTCTTTAGATACCGATATTCCATATATATATTTACTTTTTGATTTTGGATATTTAATATCTTGATCAAAAGTTTCAATTAATTTTCGATCATTTTTAGTAATTCCTCTTAATCTTAACTCGTTTGTCGTTTCACTCGCATCATTTAAGACATTTTGAATATAGATGCCCATTTGCTTATAATTTGGGAAATAAGCTTTGGCTAAGATTGAATATAAAGGTAATTGTAAAGACAATCCATATTCAACTTTATCACTATCAAAACTGGTGTTACCGGTTTTATAATCAACAATCATCAAAGCTTTATTTACATCAGAATAAATAATTTTGTCAATTTTACCATTTAAACAAAGATTTTCATCTATTTGTGCATTAATTTCTTTTTCACATATCACTTTTAAATTCTCATTATGATCTAAAAATTCTTGATTAAACTTAACAACTGTTTTTACTTGCTCAATCAATTTTTTAGCAAAATAATTTTCACTTGGTTTAGTAAAAAGATTATCACACATTATTAAATAATCATTATAATTAACTTCTTTTTGTGAGGCATCTTGTAGAATTTTATGAAAAAAAGTTCCTAAATCAAGTTTAAAATTATTATCAACACTAGTAAGTTTTAAAACATAATCAACATAATAACTAAATGGACAATTATTATAACAATTAATTTTTGAATATGAAGTAATAATTTTATCTTCATTTATCAAAGTACTGAATGGCTTAAATTTATGATTATATGTCTTGTAATCTAGTAAATTAAAATCGATTGCCTCAAAATACTTTGAATCAATTCCGTAACGAAATTTTAAATCATACTCTTTACCAATTTTAATTTTAAGAGAATCAAGTGAAAAACAATCTTTTTTTAAATAGGTTTTGACTACTTCCATATTCATTTTTTCAATTATCAATGAAGGGTAATACACTTCTTTACCAATATATTTTTTATATGAAATAAATAAATGTCGGTGAGAAGAAATAAAACGAATTAAATCATCCTCAAGAATTTGATTAATAATTTTTGAAGTATTTATATTTATTAATGATTTATCTTGATCATTTAAATAAGTAGTATCCTTATTAACTTTTGGAAATGATAGTAAGTTAAACCCAATAATAAATATGTAATCATCTTTAGTGTAATCAGACGAAACAATATTAATTCCATTTTGATAGATAGGCTTTTTTAATGAAATATCTTTTGCTTTCTCAATAAGATATGCTCTTTCTTGATTTTTATCTTCAAAAAGTGAGGCAATATTAATAATTAAATCACCTAATTTATCTAAAAAGCCATATGAATCTTTCTTTATTTCTTCTTTGATTAAACTAAATGATTCATCTAAAGTGTGAGAATTATATATTTGTAGGAATCGTTTAAAATAAAACGAAGAATACAAAGTAACTTTAGAAGCAAAATTAACCGGAATATGATAAAATGAAGCATATTTTTTTAAAATTAAATCATACTCTTGTGAATAAGAATATAGTTTAATATTTTCAAGTTTTACTCCTTTTTCAACAAGTAAGCATACTTGATTAAAAAATTCGTCAACCTCTTCTTCTGCATCTTTAAATTCAATTACTTTTTGGTTAAAATTAGTTTTTTCATCTTTTATAAACTGATAATTAATGTGATTTAATTTTAAGATATTAATTAGTTCTAAATCGTATTCAGAATAATTATATATATAAACTTTTTTATTCTTAAATAAAGAAAAAAACATTGGATTCTTTCTTATTAAATTATTTTCGTCTAATTCGCTGAGAATATTGTTTAAATTAGTTAATTTCTCATTTAAAGGTTTAACAAAATAGAGATTATTTAAAATCTCTTTTGCATTACTATAACTATATTTTTTTTTGATTAAATAGATAATTGCTTCATCATCATAACTAAAAAAGGCATTTTGAAAAATTTCTTCTTTAGATAAAAATTTCACTCTAATATCTAGCAAATTAATAAGACTCAAAATTTGCTTTTTCGTTTCTCTTGGACTAATAATAATACAATTATCTTCTAATAAATTTAAATCAAGCATATTATTCAAAATCATCCATTGTCAAAAATGGTAAATCATTATTATTAATTACTTTTAAAACTTTTAAATAAACCAAATTATCATCTTCAATTTCTTCTAAATGAATAATTTTTTCAACTTGGCAAATCATATTAACCCGAGCATCTTTAATTAATAAGGCATTATTATCGTTGATCACATTATCATTAGATTTATTTACTTCTGATGAATGATTTTCACCAATAAAGATAGCAATTTCTTTTTGAGACTTAATCAAACTAGAAACTCCGATAATATCATTAACTTCTATCATCTTCCCAGTTTGAGATTGTTCACCAATTAAACAAATTAACTGTTTATATCCAATTTGAGTCATCCATGCACAGGTCATCATAAATGCTCTATTTTCTTTAAAAAAACCTACCACATTTACTCCAAGATTAACAAGTGATTTGCTCATAAAAATCCTCTTTCTAAATTAGTGAAAATACTAATTGTACAACAAATATAACAAAACAAACTAAAGCAACGCTAAAACAAATATAAGATAATGTTCGTTCAAATTTTTGATCTTTTCTTGCACAATATTTACTATCAATATAATCATATGCACCTCGACTAACAAAAAACAAAGTTGCTAATCCTATTGCAATTGTTAAATACAAATCTATTTTTAAAGCCAGATTCATAATAACCAAAACAATTGCTCCAAGAGCAAAAATAATTGAAAGAACAAGCCAAACAATTTTTGCCTTTGATTTATATAACATCTTTATTCCTTCGTAGATGCTCTTGAATTAAATACCGCATCAAAATTATATGTTTTTTCTTTTAATTCTTCTTTAAGAAGTTTTGTAATCATTCTCATTGCTATTGAGCCAACTTCATACATATCGAGTTCACATGATGAAATTGTTGGCCTTGATACCAATGAATATTTAGTACCAATAACCGATAAAACTTCAACATCTTCAGGCACTCTTAATCCTTTATCTAATGCAGCATTACTAATTGCACACGCCAAAGAATCTCGAGGACATACAAAGAAACCTTTTTTATTCTTTTTAAAATAATCAACAAACTGATAATAAGTTTCATGATAAGAATCGCTTACCACAATCGTATCAAAATGTGATTCATCAAGATCTTTAACTAATGCACTTTCAATGGTTTGAATCATTTTACCTTCATTAGTTGAATGTAAGAAACTAATCTTGTAATCATCACTTTCAATACGTCGAGTAATAACATTTTTTAATGCACCAGTATAATTCAAAGAAATAGTACCAACCTTTTCTTCAAAAATATCAAACTTCCCTCCAATTAAAATTAAAGGGATTTTATAATTAATAATTGTATCAATATGGCTTGATAATAATTCATCATCAAAAACAATCGCTCCATCAACATGAGAAGTAACTAACTTTGCAATAACATCTTCAGTATCTTGTTTTGAATGTTTTGTTACAAACAAAGTTGTCTGATATCCATAAATCTTTCCAATATCTATCATTCCTGATAAAAGGTTAGAAATATGAACATAGTTAACATCTGGAATCACAATTCCAATATTCGTGGTTCTATTAGTGGCCAAACCTTGCGCTAAAGCGTTTGGTTTATAGCCAAGTCTAGCAATAGTTTCTTCAACTCTTCTTTTAGTTTCTGGCGTAACATTTGATTGATTATTAATAACCCTACTAACTGTAGCAAGCGATACACCTGCATTTTTTGCAACCTCGTAAATTGTAACTCTTTCTTTGTAGATTCCCATAAACTCAACTTCTCCTAAAAAAAAATAAAAGCGCCTAGTTCGCGCTTTAACGATATGCTTTCTTCTACTTAATTAGATTATCAAGTGATGATCTAATATTGTTTAACGTTTTCTTTACTTTGCTAGGCGAAGAATTCTCATCAATTGCATCAAATGAATCAATAACATCGTCTATTTTTTCTTTCATTGAACATTCACATTCTTTTTTTGAAGATTGCATTTGATTTTTCATCTTTTGACACTTAGTCTTAATTAAGTCAGCTATTTCATTTTGACAAGAACATATTGGTCTTATCATGAGCATTGCACCCATTCCTATAACTGATCCTAACGAAAAGGATAAAATCAATTTTCGCATTTCACCACTCCCTTATGAAAATGGCTTTCAGCGTCTAATTTCATTATAAATGAAAACATTTTCATTGTCAAATTACACGCTTTCATTTTCGATATTTAATATATGAAAAGTTGATAGAAGAAAGCAAGGTAACAAATAATCCTTTTTAAACTAGTAACATTAAATGTTAGAAGGTTTTGTTTCCTCGAGTTTATTTTATCCGCGAAAATTTAATTTATACTCAAAAATTCAAAATAATGTTATTTTAATTCTTCAATAATTTGTACACCACTAGAAGTGCCAATGCGATCAGCTCCTGCTTTAATCATGGCTAAAAAAGTTTTTGCATCGCGAATTCCTCCGCTTGCTTTAACATGCATTTTCTTACCAACAGTTTTACGCATCAACTTAACATCTTCTACTGTTGCGCCTCCATTTGAAAATCCAGTAGAAGTCTTTACAAAATCAGCTTTTGCTTTCTTTGACAATTTACAAG
>CANQDY010000012.1 GCA_947593895.1 uncultured Bacilli bacterium | reverse complement strand
GTTGCTCTATCCAGCTGAGCTACAAGGCCAGCGTGTTTATTGTATCACACCCAAATATAAATGCAAATATTTTTTTATTTTTTACTTTAAATTTATTAAGTTAACAACGTAAAAGATATTTTTGAAATATCGGATTTTTTTCTGACAATAGAATAAATTTTTTCTAGTTAAAAATAGTATTAAATACAATGGCAAAAGTAACATTGATAAAAAATATTGCTAAAAATATTACAGATTATTCTACTTTTAATTGCAGAGATTTTGTAATTAAAATATGCTTTCTTTAATTATATTACCTTATTTATGTAATATTCGTCAAAAACCGGTTTTTGTTCAATTAATCATTTTTATTATAGTCCAATTATTGCGCAAAATAAAAATACTTTAGTTTGTATTAATTTTAGTAAATAATAATCATTTAAAAACTTGATTTTTCAGATTGTTTTAAGAAAAATAAATCAATATATCAAATAATTTCTATTTATCGTTAAATTACAAATATATCTAATTAAAAGATTATGATTCTTTAAAAAAAGTAAAAATAGAACCAGAAAAAAATATTAAGAACAAAGATAAAAAAGTTTGAACCATTAAAAATAAAAAAACTTATAAAAACTACCTAATTTTTTTTAAAAAAACATCAAGCATACATTCTTTATTTTTATTTAGTTACAGATAAAATTAGTGATATACAAAATTTAATGAACTTTTACTTTCTCACTTTTTTCAAATTTTATGATTAATGTATTAGTCTTTAATAATGAGGCTTTCTACAACTATTTTTTTAATTTATTCAAAATAGAATCGAATTGACAATTTTAAAAAATCGATATTAAGAATTTGCAAAAGCAAATGAAATTGAATTTGATATTAATGGCGAATTAAAACTATTATGATTCTTATAATTTATCTCAAGAAAAAATCATGGATTATTTTGATATTTATTTAATCAAGGTGAATAACTTAATAATGTAACTCAAAATGTAATTGATCTTATCTTATCTTATATCAACTCATATATCGTAAAGTAAAAGGAGGTAGAACCTCCCATATACAAAATTTACATTCATTTTCAGTAATTAAATACTTGATTTACTTAATATCAGAAAAATAACATTTTATGATATTAATCTAACTAAATCACTTATTAGAAAATTCAAATAATCTTAAAGAAAAACTTTGTCAGAAATTAATTTATTTTTTTGACTTTTTGATTATTATATAAATAACTACATTTTAAATTTGTATTTCATTGATTATACAAGATGACACACTATATGATTCAAGTTCGTAAACACCATCAACCTGAATACTCTCGCCTTCTAAGGTAAAATTAACAGTTTCATTAATATCCATAAAATCAAGAGACATGTTAACTAAATCAAATAGATCACGATTAACATAGTTTTCATCACTAAGAGATGATGAATTTATACTTAGAGAAAAATCTTCACTTTCGTCTTGTTTAGCATTTATTCCTTGATACAAATCAACCTTTTTTAATTGTGTTGAAGCTGGAAAACTTTGTTTTACTGCATTGGCAAAGGTAATATTATTACTCTCTCCTCTATTCGCATAAACTGATACTGGTATTAGATACTGATTATCTGCATCATAAATTCTTTTACCAAATATAACAACTTTTTGCTTTCCGATAATATCTCTTATACTATACATTTGTTGGTTAATACCAAATTTATAATCTAAATACGAAGGAAGTGGTGTAGAATTAAATTCCTTAATCTCTTTTCCATCAACAAGCAATCTAAGTGATTCAATTTCATCAAATTGTAAATAAGTCAATGTCAGTGCTTCAATAATGTTAACACTATTAAGTTTAGTATCGAAAATATCATCTGATAAATTTAATTCAAGTGTCTTATTTTCCAGGTTGAAACTATTGATTTTAGTATTATCATTTATAAAACCAGTAACATATTTTGAATTGGCCTTTGACGAAGTTTTAAGTAAATCAAAAACATCCATAATTTCCTGTTGCAATGTTGATCTTTGATTCATATTAACAGTAATTGGAATGGTATAATTATCATTTGATACTAAAAAAATTTTTCTTTTAACTTCATCAGTAGTTATAGTTACATCAGTAATAATCTTATTTTTCTCTTTGTTATACTCTCTAAAGCCTAATACAACTCCAGATGTAATTGCCAAAACTGGAAAAAGTACAATCGCAGTATACTTTAAAACCTTTTCACGTTTAGTAAGATTTTTATCTTTCTTTTTTTTGTTGCATTTAAAACTTGTAATCATGTGGAAGGAAAACATATTTTTGATTTTATTTTTAAATTTGCCCATATTCATACCTCATTTTAAATATATTCGCATTAGTAAAAATATATTCTGCAATTTAAAAATTTTTTTAATCGTGAAAAGTCTTTCCTTTTGATATAAATTTTAGAAGACAAATCGGTTTTTAGATCTAAAAAAATTTCTTCCTCATATGATTGATAATTTATATGATAATAATCTAATAATGGTTTTAGTAAAAGATAATGAGTACATGACAGAATTATTTTCTTATCAATTATTTTCAATAATTTAACAATATCCTTAATTTGATTATTTTCAATTAAATAGGCAAGATTCTCTCCGGAATAGGTTTTATATTCATTTAAATTACAAAGACTTTTTGTTCCAAAAAGATAAAAATCAGGTTGATAGTGACTTAAATTAATATCAAGTATTGTAACAACTTTAAAGTCAGATTTTAAAGAATATTTATGATATATTCTTGACATTGTATTACAACAAATAAATAAATAATCTGCATTAATTTTTTTTACTTCAAAAAAAATATCTTCTAAAATACAAGCCAATGAATCATCATCCTTATCTCCATATGGAAAATGATCGTTATCAAGTAATAGATAAAATTCACCAGAATAATTTTTTTTAAGAATTAAACGGACAAATGAAAGTAAACCAAGTCCTGAATCAAATAAAACTATTTTCATATTCAATCATATGAAAAAACAACCAAAATTATGGTTGCTTTATAAAGTTAATTCTTTCATTCTTAGAAGTTCACAAACAGCGTGAGCCCGTCCCTTAACCGAAAGTTTCCCCATCACATTTGAAATATGGTTACGAACTGTCTTTTCGGATATATAAAGAATACTTGCGATTTCGCTTGTTGATTTATTCTGAATTAAAAGTTCAAATATCTCTTTTTCTCTTTTAGTTAATATCGATGACATAATAAATCCTCATCATAATATAAACTATGCTTTAAAATTTAAAATGTCATTATAATAATTTTATTTGTGTTCTAAAACGTTTTTTATTTCAATTGCAATATTTTTGGGAACAATTACTTCAAGTTCATCTAATGTGGCTTTTTCTAAATCCTCTTTAGTTGGAAAAGTTTTTAATAATGCTTCCAAACGTTTCTTACCTAGCCCCTTAATCGAATCTAAGAAAGATGAAGTCAATCCCTTACTTCTTTTGTTTCTATGAATTGAAATTGCATAGCGATGAACTTCATCTTGCATTCTGACTAACATTAAAAATAATCTTGATTTGGGATCGATTGGATACATTTTATTATCATATAGTAAACCTGATGTATGGTGATGATTGTTTTTATATAAACCCGCTACAGGAATATTTAAACCTAAATTATCAATTACTTCTAAAGCTACATTAACTTGATTTTGACCACCATCAACAATAATTAAGTCTGGCATCTCTTTGTTCTCCAAGATTAATCGACTATATCTTCGACTAATAACCTCTTCCATTGATTTTAAATCATCATCACCCATCGATTCACGAATATTAAACTTACGATACATTGATGGGGTTTTATTACCATTTATAAATACAACCATTGCACCTATTGGATAACTTCCTTGAAGGTGTGAGTTATCAAATAATTCAATATGAAAAGGGGTTTTAATTTTTAATAGATTTCCTAATTCCTCTAAAAGTGATAAGGAATCATCTTCAAGTCTTGCAGTTAAAAAATGTTCATCTAATCCCTTTTTAGCGTTTTCTAAGGCAATTAATAGCATATCTTTTTTACTACCTCGAATTGGTGAAATTACTTTTGACTCAAGCAAATAAGTTAAAGATAAAGCAATTTCTTTATTAGAAACAATTATTTCTTTTGGCTTACTATGACTAGCATAATATTGAAAAACAGCATCAATCAATTCTTCTTCAAAATCATCAAATAATTCCAAGATAAAGAGATTTTTACCAAGAAGAATACCATTACGATAAGTCATGATACATAACGAAAAATATCCTTCTCGAGAAGAAAAGGCGATAACATCACGATCAATGTGATCACTTGCCATAATACTTTGCTTCTTTTTTATTTCGTCGATACCATCGAGAATATTCTTATATTCAAGAGCCTTTTCAAACTCTAAATTTTCACTGCAAATTGCCATTTTTTTATTAACTTCCGTGCGAATTTTAGAAACATCACCATTTAAAAACGATGTAATTTGACTTGTTAAATTATTATATTCCTGGTCACTAATTTTATTAATACAAGGGCCTAAACAATTACCCAAATAGTAATAAAGGCAAGGTTCTTTATGTAATGTCTGACATTTTCTTAAAGGAAATAATTTATTAAGTAAATCAATCGTGGAATATACCGCTTTAGAGTTTGGATAAGGACCAAAATATTTAAAATTCCTATCTTTATCATGATAGGCAATTTTTAAAAATGGATCTTTTTTTCTTTTTAAAGCAATATAAGGATATGATTTTCCATCTTTTAAAAGTATATTAAACTTTGGATAATACTTTCTAATTAAGTTTAATTCTAAAAGTAACGCTTCTTTTTCTGAAGTTGTTTCTATTGTATCAAAATCATTTATTTCCCTTACCATTCGAAGAACTTTTCCTTCTTGAGGTCGAGTAAAATATTGTTTTACTCTTTTTATTAATGACTTAGCTTTTCCAACATAAATGATAGTTCCATCCGCATTTTTCATCAAATATACTCCAGGTTTAGAAGTTAATAAATCAATTTTTGCTTTTACTAATTCATTCATTTAAAGTACACCACCGTTGCGCCAACGCCGCCTTCACCAAGACCACCTAATCGGTATGATTTAATTTCTTTTCGTTTATTTAAATAGTCATGAACTGCATTTCTTAAAGCGCCTGTTCCTGATCCATGAATAATTCGGACTTCCTTATAATGTGCGACAAGCGCATCGTCGATATATTTATCAAGCTCTTTTAAACCTTCTTCAACTCTAAATCCAATTAGATTACATTCTAAATTAACCATTTTTTGAGTTTTAAAAACTGCAGTTGATGGGTATTTTAATTTCCTATTAACTTTTGGTTGATATTTTTCAAGCTGACTTTGACTTATTGTCAAATTCATTCCTTGATTTGTTAAAATAACGGCTTTTCCACCTTTAATTCTTATAACTCGACCAGAAATATCTGAACCAATAATTCGGACTTTATCATTAACATTAATAATTATATTTGAATCATCATCCTCATCATTATCTTTAATCATATCATCAAGTTTCTTCTTAAATAAAATAACTTCGTGCATTTTAAATGAAGACTGTTTTTCAAATTCTTCAACAATCTTATCAATTTCATCTTTAGCTTTAGAAACTAATTTTTCTTTTTCTTTTTCACTATCTAAATAAATCTTATTTTCCAAAGCCTTATACTTTTTTATTTCATTATCTAATGAATGAAATTTTTTCTCTAAATGTTCTTCTTTAGCAATCAACTCATTTTTAATTAATTCATTTTCTTCAAGTTTTTGGTTAAGTAACGCTAAAGTAGTTTCTTTGTCACTCTTCTTTTTATTTTCTAAATATTCTTCTGACATTGCAATTACTTCATTATTAACACCCATTCTTTTACTTAATTCTAAACCATAACTTTTTCCTGCAACACCAAGTCGAAGATGGTAGGTTGGTTGGATATTAATTTCATCAAAAGCCATCGAAGCATTTAAGATATAATCATTTTCTAAAGCAAAAGATTTTAATCCTTCATAATGACTTGTAAAAATACCGAAGCATCCTAATTTATTTATAAATTTAATTACCCCAACTCCCAGAGCTTCCCCTTCTAAAGGAGAAGTTCCAGTTCCAAGTTCATCTAGAATAACTAAGGAAAATGGAGTTACTTGATCTAAAATTTCTCTTAAATTCTTGATATGCCCAGAAAATGTTGACAAATTATCAATTAATGATTGGTTATCACCGATATCAACAAAAATGTGATCAAAAAAACATAATTCCGCTTTTTCACTAGTTGGAATTGCTAGACCACATTGATTCATAATAATTAACAATCCAATTACTTTTAAACATACAGTTTTGCCACCGGCATTAGGTCCAGATATAACCATAATCTTTTGATTATCCAGGAAAAATGAATTACTGACAACTTTATTTTTATCTATTAAAGGATGACGAGCATTCTTTAATAAAATTACTCTTTTTTCAACAATATTACTGACATTTGATGAAGTATCAATCGCATAATTTGCTTTAGCAAGTAAAAAATCTAACCGACTGATAATTTCAATATCAATTAATAAATCATCAATATATTTTAAGGTGAATAATGATAATTCTTTTAGAATTTTATTAATCTCTTCTTTTTCTTTATCTTTTAAACGTAAAATTTTATTGTTTGATTCTAAAATTTCCTTTGGTTCAATAAAAACTGTTAATCCTGAGTCCGACTCATCGATAACCAAACCTGAAACTGAATTTTTATAACTTGATTTAACTGGTAAAACATACACAAAATTTCTTAATGTATAAGTTTCATTATTCAGAATATCTTTATATCGATTTACTAAAACATTTATTAAACTAGTTTGTCCTCGTTCTTCATTTCTCAATTGACAACGAATATTTTTTAGTTCATTAGAAGCATTATCTGAAATTTGTAGATCTCTGGTAATAACTCGGTCAATTTGATTTTTTAAAGGAGTAAGTCCGTTTAATCTTCTGATTAATTCCATGATTAAAGGATAGTTATCATCTTTACTTGATTCATCTTTAATTACTTTTACATTTTCTAATAATGATGATATTTGATAGAAAAAATCAACATTACCCACTCCATCTTTAGCGATTGAATTAATGTTTGGAATGATATTTTTATGCGGAGTAACAACTATTGAACGGTATTTTAAAGTATAAGAAATCATTTCATCAAGATATTTCAATTCTTCTTTTAAATCTTTGCTCGTTGAAAACATTTCTAAATTATTAACTCGTTCTAATGCATTTTCTCCTTTAACATATGATTTTAATATTGATTTAACAATGTCAAATTCAAATGTTTTGTAAATATCTTTCATGCAATCACTCCTGACTAACATGTTTATTATAGCAAAATAATAATTAACAGTTAATAATAATTAAATCTTTAGTCATAAGGAAAATAATGGTAAAATTAAATTTGGTGAGATCATGAATTCAGTAACTTTAAATATTACTCCGGAAGTTTTAGATAAAATGGAAGAATTCTATCAAAAAATTATTCATAAAAATTTAGGTGAATATATCCTTTGGAAATGTAAAACCATTGATAATGTTATAATTACCATCTATTCTTCAAAAAAAGGAATTAAAGCTCTTTTTACTGGAGCAAATTGTTTAAATGAGGCAAAATTATGGAACCAAAATGCATGTTTAAATAAAAAAAAGAAAAAGGTTGATGCTTATTGGTTATATTTAAAAAATCAGATTGGATCTGATGAAGTTGGTACTGGAGATTTTTTTGGGCCAATAATTGTAGTTGCAAGTTTTATTAAAGAAAATGATATCGAATATTTAAGAACTTTAGGTGTTAATGATTCAAAAAAATTTTCTGATGAAAAAATTTTAGAAATTGTTCCTCATCTTCTTGGCAGAATCACATTTAGCAAGTTAACCTGTTCAAATGAAAAATACAATGAATTAGTTAAAAATGGTTATACGATGAATGCAATAAAAGCATTACTACATAATAAAGCATTATTAAATGTAAATAAAAAAATTAATCAAACAGATATTGAATTCTTTATCGATCAATTTTGCGATGTCGACTTATATTTTAAATATCTACAATATGAGAAAGAAATTATCAATCATCATATAAACTTTAAAACTAAAGGAGAATCATTTTATCCAAGTGTTGCCGTCAGTTCGATGATTGCTCGTTATTGCTTCTTGAAAGAAATGAAAATTATTGAGCAAAAATATCAAATTATTATTCCAAAAGGAGCATCGAAAAAAGTTGATAAATGTGCGCAAACATTCATTGAAAAATATGGTATTGAAGAACTAAAGAAAATAGTTAAAATTAATTTTGTTAACTATAAAAATTTATTGTAAAGTAAAAGAATTCACAACAATGTGAACTCTTTTTTTTAAATTCTAACAATTTCTTCGCGAGTCATTTCCTCTAAAGTAGGCATTGACTCATAATTTAAATCTTGTCCATAACTATTTAATGTAAATGTTCCATTTGCAGTGAGAACTTTATATATCGATACATCTAATGTCAATGAATTTAAATAGTATTCTTGTCCATCTTGCTTTAATTTTAAGTCAATTGTTGAACCATCATCAAATATTGAAGCTATACAACCTAAGTTAAAACCTAATTGATATGATAATTTATCTTCACTAACGGTATAAGAACTGATTGCGTTATCCTTTTTAGTACCTTTCATAGAAGCACCTGAGAATTTATCAATAAATGATTTATCAAATTTAGTTAACCAAATAAATGCGTTCAAGAAATCATTGGCAAAGGTTTGTTGAGATTCATAATACTTAGTTTCATATACATAAGTATCAGCATATTTAACAATACCAAAAATCTTACCATTTTCTACCCAAGATTCATATTCTCTTCGACAATAAACATCTCCATTTTTAGTTAAATGAATATATGAAATAATTTTATCGCCTCGTACTCCACCATCTGATTTTGCATTTAAAAGTTTCTTTCCTTCAGTAATTAAACTATTTGCGTCCGTGGTAATTTTAATATATCCACTTGCATTTTGATTTTCATCTAATTCGATAAGCGCACTATCAATCGACATTCCAATTTTTACGATGCCAATAATGTTAAGATTTAAACTTCCAGAAACATCATATTTTAAAGCATTTATAGTGTTCATCACACCATTTGATAAAATTTCCAAATCCTTCAAATTAGTGCAACCTTCAGTATTAATAGTAAATTCTTCATAATTTTTAAATTTAACCACAAAATCATACGACTTTGTAGAATCCATATCTCCACTTCCATTAATTTGAATAAGTGATTTTGAATTTTCATCAATATAATGACTAATTGTTCCAGAGAAATAATCACTATAAGATAATTCAACATTTCCATCAACAACATCAATCATTGCACTCTCATTTAATCTAAAGCTCAAAATCGTTTTAATTAAATTAATTGTTTGCTTAACTGAATCGGTTTCATTCTTATCAAATGCATTTGAATCATCAAATGAAAGAATGACACTTGGATCTAATTCAAGAATATTCTTAATCATTTTCATTAGTTCAAGATTTAAGCCATATTTATCATTATTAAATGGACCTTGAGCTAGCTTAGTAAGAATTACATCAATTGCTTTTGCGGTATCAGTCTTATCAAAGTATACATTTAAACCGATTAATTCGTTATACATTACGTTATGTAAATATACGAAATTATTTTGATAAGAAATTGTACCGGTAAATAGTTGTTTCCAAGTATAATCAGATTTTTGTACATCAATAGTCATAGTAATTGTTAATTTAGCATTTTCCTTGACTACATAATCATATTTTGCATCAGCAGAAATTTTGTAATTAGTTCCACTTAGTGTGAATACACCATCTAAAGATAGGTATCCTTTATCTAAGTAAAAATAATTTCTTGCTTCAACACAATAATCAATAACTACTTTGATATCATCATATGCTAAATATTTACTTGAATCTGGAATAGCTATAACTTGAGTATAATCTTGAACCAAACCCGTTAACTCATAAGATTCAGAATTAAATGCAATTCCAAATTCTGTTTCACATAGTGATAAATGATAGGAATTCTTTTCATATACTAAGTCAAGTAATAATTGATTATTTTCAACAGTAAGAGCTTTTACAAAGTCATTAATAATGATTAAACTCTTCTCTACACTAGTAGAACTATTTGCTAATGTAGTCTGATTATTTTTACCAATTAAACTATCGATATCTTTTATTAATTGTTTAAATTCATCAATTGTCAAAACAGCTTTGATATTGCCATACTCAAAGTAAACAGTACTACCAATGTAAGTGATATACATCAAATGAGAATATTCACTTTCTAAAATTGTTAAATCAATACTAATATTTTTTGCATTATCGATTCTTAAAACTGCATTGATATCCATTTTATCAATAACAAAGTCAAATGATACTAAATAACCTGAATAATCCATTATTTCAAGAACCTTTTTAGTAATAAAACTAAAGTCTTGATTAATATTAATTAAAGTATATTTAGATGAATCAATAATTCTACTGAATTCAAAATTACTATTAACTACAGAATTTAATTGATAACCTTTGTATGATAAATCAATGCTAATTGCTGGTTCTTTACTTACTACGATTTGATATTGATCATAGGTTAGTTGATACTTATTATCTACTTTATTAAATTTAATCGTATTCTCATAATTTCCACTTAAGAAATCTTTTATGTAATTTATGATTGTTTGATAATCAATTAAAGTAGATTGATTATTTGTATTTGATTTATTAAAAATTTGATCATACAATCCTAGATTAAATTTTTCATCAATTAACTTAAAAGAATTTTCTAATGAGATAATTAAGAATTGATTATCTTCCATACAATATTTTATGCTCATATGATAATTATCATAATAAACATCAATATAAACCCAATCATTTAATTTGTAAATTTCAACATCAACTTGATAGGTGCCTACTAAAGAAAATGTTGAATATATTTCATTAACACCTATGTATTTAACATTTCCACTTAAAGTATTATTTTCATCAATAATTAATGAAATATCAACACCTAAATGATTATTCTTTACATCATTATTTATTGAAGAAACAATTTCTCTAAAGTATTCAATTGTTTCCGCAGTAATAAATGTGTTATCTACATTAATATTTGGAATAACATCTGTATAATTACTTAAATTCAAAGTTATTTGATAGAAATCTAAACATGTAACTGCTAATACATCATTAACATATTCAATTTTAAATGAATAATTTTGATTGTTAATTGAAATTAACGATGAAACACTATTTGTTGTGACATTAATTTGTGATAATGAAAGATTTGAAGTTTTGATTAAAGAAATAATTTTATTTTTTAAATCAACATTTTCATTAAGTGATGAATTATCACTTTCGATATTCATCATAAAGATTATTTCATCAATATATTTGACTAATTCATCCCTGGATAAACTCATTTTGACATTACCAAACATTACATATGCCTGGTTATCAATATAATTAATTTTTAAAGTATGAACATGACCTAAATAATTAATATCAAATACTAATTCGATATTATCATTTTGATCATATAAACCAGTTAATTTAACTAAGATTGAATCAACTTCAAAACTACCTTGAATTTGATATCCAGAAAATGTTGCAATTTCTTTTAATGCAGTAATTAATTCATATGCTGAATCTAAGCCATCAATTTGACAATATGAAATATCACTTCTTACTTCATAGGTATCTGTATTTTCTACCATTTCAAGTGTTAAATTATTAACTCCATCTTGATAACTTACTTTATTTTTACTAATACATCCTTTATAGGTATCATAACTTACATTGAAGCCATTATTTACTTCAACATTAACTTTTTTATCATAATCATTTGAGATAATCTGTTTTATTACTTCTATTACTTTTTCTTGTGTAATTTCAACATTGACATTTATCTTATCGCCATAGTTTTTCTCTACTAATGCATAGATATCAGAATACAAACCATTAATATCTTCTAGTTTCATTTCCAGAGTTACCATGATTCCTTGATAGTTCATATCTAAGTACATCTTATTATCTTTTACCACAACATTTACTGATATCTCTTCACCCTTAACTATTGTGACTAGATTTGCTTGATATTCTTTTCCTCTTTGTGAATAGGTTCCTGTAACGCTGATTTCTTCATTATTTTTATAACTATAGCTAATCTTATAATTTTCCCTTATTATTTGATCTTTTATTTCTAAAATGTTATTTACTAATTCATTTAATTCATCGTAAGTGATAAATTCACCTGTTGGAGTTACTACTGAATCTTTATATTCATTAACAACAAAACTTAAATCAAATAATTCATTGTCACATGATAAAGTAACTTCTTTATTTTTATATCCTAAGGACAAACTATAAATACTATTATTAATCTTTAAACTTGTAATAACTTTGCTTTCCTCTAATGAAATGCTTTCTACAAATAAATTTAATTCCTTTATAAATTCAATAATGATTTCTTTATTTATGTCTTTTTGACTTTGGTCGATATTTGTTAGTTCAAGAATTTTATTTATTCCTTCTTCTAATTCTCCATCAGTTAATTGTACTTTTATATTTCCATGCTCTAAATAAAGTATATTAGAATCTCTTACAACTTTGATATCTTTTATATTTTCACCATTTTTTAAACTAATGATTCCTTCAATATTATTTTGTTTATCATAGTTTACATCAACATCTAAGGTTATTTCTTTATATTTTATTTCTCCTCTTATTTGATATCCAGAAAATGATTTTATATCTAAATAAGCATCAAGCATAAATGATGCATATTTGATATTTCTGATTGGTGTGTAAATTGTTTCCGAGTTAATGTGATAATCAAGCTTATCAGAGTTAACATTCAAATATGAAGTTCCACCCAAGTAATCAATATTAAATAAGATATCTTCATTATCTTTTGAAATAACGAGTTCTCTGTCATCTAAATATTTGATTACTACATTGTTATTTTCATCAAGAGAAATTTGTATTTCATTTTCAATATTTGCATCAATAATATATCCAAGAATTTCTTCAACTTTAATATTTTGCTTTTCAAATAATTCATCTATTAAACGATTCAACTCAGTTTCAAAATCAAAGCCATAATAATCACATAATGTTCGATAAATTGTTTTAGTAAATGAATTAAAATCATCTTTTTCAAAAGTAAATGACAACGAAACAAAATCATATTTAGCATCGACATATATCGTATTACCTTTTAAATAAACATTTAAATCAAAATTAAAATCACCATTTGAAACAATATTAAACAAATAATTATCTTGATCTTTTTGGAAGGAATAATTAACATTTAAATTTACTTGTTTATTTAACTTTGTTTTCCCTTCAAGAGAAAATGAAGATGAAGATAATTTATCTTTTAACTTCAAGATTAAATCTTTAACATATTCAAAATCGTTTTCATCTAAATAATTTACTTTTTGATCTGGAGTGGCAATTTCACCTTGATACTTGATGACATCAAAAGTTAAACCCAGTTCCTTAATGTTCAAAATAAATCCTTCGTTAACTGACTCTTTTAAAATTGCATTATATTCATTTCCAAATACTGTCATCTTTAAAATAAGATTTCCTTTTTCATCAGTTAAAAAATCACCAATAGTAAATTGACTTAAACCGATTCCATCAATAACATCTTTAGCTGGTAAATTATCTTCCCCATTGTTATATAATTCCAAGATATTTTTTAAAACACTTAATATACTATTTTGATTTGCTTTAACTTTTAAATTGCCATATTCAAGATAATAGGTATCGCTAATCTTAGTAAATGAAAGATGTTTTTTTAATGTTTCATTTATCCATCCAAAAGAAATCTCAGATGAAATATCACCTTTAGTAGAAACTAAGGTCTTAATATCAAATTCAATATTTTTATAAATATAATTACCATCTAGTTGATATCCTTTTGCTTCTGACATTCCTAATGCTTGATCAATAATCCAAGTTGAATTACTTAAATCATTAAATTCTAAATCTGTAATATCCTTTCCTTGAAAATTATTTGATGCATCTATATTAACACCAACTGTTGTTTCTCCATATTTTATTGAACCATCAATAGCTAATAATTCTTGATCTTTTTCATCAAATGATAAATCAACATCAAGTTCAATTCCTTGAGACGAGGCCAAAATATTAACAATCGCAACATTATCATTTATCTCTAAGGTCATTCCCTCCATTATTGCATTTAATAATTCATCAACATCAAGGTTTATATCACTAGGGGTAGTTTGATTTGAATCTTGAAGAAATTTTTTATTTGTATTAGAAAATTTATCGATAAACTTTGACATTGCATAATTGATATATTTTTCATCAAGTGAAATATTAATTCCATCTAATGAAGAAAAAACATTCCCATTTTGATATTTTATGAAATATTTATCTTCTAAATTAATATTTACTTCTTGATCATTTTTAAGATTCAACTCAATTTGACCATGGAAATTTTGATCATTATTAAGATTTAGATCAATATCAAAAGTACTCTTGCTCGCGACAATAGAGCTCATTGATTGAAGATAAGTTAAGGGAGTTTTATTCTCATTATCACTAATTTGATCTGAAGTTCCAGCATCAAAAAAACCTTTATAATAGGAAATTACACTATCAGAAATATACTGATTATATTCAAATGTTTCCGAAAGAACTGAATTACATGTAGCGGTAACAACACCTAACCCAATATTTTTCTTAATTGAATAATTTTCATTAACATCAATGGAAAGAACTTTCCAATCTGGAGTAATCTTAATATCAGCATGAATCATTGTATAATTTGGGTTATCTAAAGCACCACCCATAGTAACAACTTCTCTTCTTGAATTTATTGCTCCTATTTCATTTAAATCAACATGAAGTACATAGTTACCATCAATTTCTTCCATTGATGAAGAATTTAATATTGATTCTTCAGCATAATAATATGAATTCAGTTGATCTGGAGAAAAACCATAGTTTGTGTAAATATATTCATAAGTTACTGGACTTACATTATTATTCCAATTAATTTCATTCAAACTTTTTGGATTACCATTTTTAATAAATACCTTTTCTGAATTATAAAATTTTTGAGTTGCGACCTTAACAAGTGAAGAATAAGATATTGCTTCCTGATACATATAGTCTTGATTAACTATACGAGTATTATAAACTTGTTGAGTTACATTGACACCCGCATTTGATTTTACATCTCCTGTGGTAATTGCTTTCCAATTACGATTGTTTTTAAGATATCCTGAGGCATATTGAATATTTTCAAGAATACTATAATCTTTAGGTGATGAGCCATCAATCGGAACATCTTTTACCTCGGTTATATTTTCCATATTAAATGGATCTTTATTAACATTTGGAGTATGTTTTGTATCAAAATACATTTTAAATGTATATCCGGAAAATCCGCAAACAAGCGAATTTATAATTACACCTGCAATTAATAATTTTTTCATAATTTCATCTATAATATATGCATTAATCATAGAGATTAACTCACATATATTTTCCTTTCCATTACTTTTTAATGTTTTTTAGAATAAATTAAATTGCGTATAATATTATACCGCAATTATTCTAATTATATATAATTAGAATTTTTTATTCAACATTATCAACTATATTTGTAATTGGAATGTTAATTATAAAAGCAAGTGCAACAAACAAAGAAAGAAAAGGGAAGAAAATGTTGCAAATAGAAGTAAAATTACAA
>CANQDY010000011.1 GCA_947593895.1 uncultured Bacilli bacterium | reverse complement strand
GAGGTGGAGCAAACTTCACAAATTGTCATACTGAACAAGAATATAAAGAAGCAAAACTTAAAAATGCATTTCTACCGCATAATTACGAAGAAAATTGTATTGCCTATTTAGGAACACATGACAATGATGTTATGACTAATTTTATTGATGAACACCCTGAACTAAAAAATGCTATGAAAGATTATTTTCATATTTGGGATGATAAAGATATAATTGACACAATGATTGGATCCTTGATGAGAAGTCGTGCTAATGTTGTTATCTTTTCACCACAAGATTTACTTCATATGGATAAATATTCGCGTATGAATACTCCCGGAGTAGCTTCTGGAAACTGGCAATTTAGAATTGAAAAATTTGAATTATCAAATGAACTTGCAAATCATTTGGCAATTATGACTCAAGAAGCAAACAGAACTTAGTCAACAAAAATGCAAAAATAATAATTAATCCTGATACTAAAATTTTTTAATATATTACAATAATTATAAACATATAGCCTTTTAACTATAGTTAAATCTCTATTTTTTAAATAATGAATCTATTTATCTTCATCAAGTTTAATTTTTCTTAAAATGTTTTATTCTTTTGATATAGAATAACGCTTTAAGAAACTTACCTATAAACTTATTTAAAATATCTTGATTATGAATAATAAAAAATCAAATTAAATATTATTTTAAAATGCTATATTTTTATCTAATATAGTTTGTTATAAATGAAACAAACTTAAATTCTTTATCAAAGATATTTATTGCAAATTAAAAAAACACTATTATGCTAAAAACTCATCATTAAGTTCTTTTATAAAATACATTTTCATAATAAAAAAACAAGTGGATTATTATAATTAATAAACCACTTTTTATTATATTATTATTGTATTTTGTTAAATAAATCGATAAAATATAAAAGCAATGGCCTATTGGAGAAGTGGCTTAACTCAGTACCCTCTCAAGGTATCATTCACCGGTTCGAATCCGGTATAGGTCACCATTACAAATTAATAACTTACCAGCCAATTTTAACTTGACTAGTAAGTTTTTTTTAAAAAATAAAGAGGTATAAACCTCTTTATATAAAATCATTAAACCTAACTTAGTTATTTAACAATAACTGATTTTAAATTTAAATTGTAGCAAACTGAGCCATCGGTATAATAGTCACTCATAATAACTTTAACCTTAGCGATTCCTGTACCAGAAAGGGCTACCGATGTAGGTGTATCCTCATCAACAATAATATCTGCTGATTTAAGTTCTTTTGTAGCAACTGTTGCACCTGAAGTATCTAAGCCTGTAACTGTTAAAACTTTATCATCATTTGATTGACTCTTTTGGTTTGAATTTTTAGCATAGAAAGTAATTTCAACTGTAACTGAATTTGTCGCGGTGAATGCAACTGTTTCAACACCTTGTCCAACAAAGTTTAACTTTAATCCACCATTACCATAGAACGCTGGATCTGGATATTGCTCACTATTTGTGATGTATGATAATGTACTTGGCATTGTTTTATCTGCAATTACTCCTTCAACTAATACATCTCCACCAACAGCTGTTGTAGTACTTGTTACTGATTCTTTTTCACTTGTTGAAGGTCCCGCTGTTAAATTATCTGTTGAAGGCGTCGCTGTTGTTGATTCGCTTGTCGAGGTTGCTACTTCACTTGATGGTGTTGAAGTTGTTGAATCCTTCTTTCCTCCACATCCTACTAACATACCTATAGCTAGTAATGATACTAATAACATTGATTTTTTCATTATTTTTTTCTCCTTTATTCTCTATTTATTATTATACAAGCAATTGCATAATAAACAAATAATAATTTTACAAAAGTCTTTTTTTATTTTTTTTCCTTTTTTCTTAATATTTCGTACTTTTTAACTTCAAAAGGAATAAAAATTCGATATTTAAAAAATGTATTATTGGCAATTTTTACCTCATTTTCATTTGGATCAAGTATTCTTGTGATTTCAAATTCAACAGTTTTTCGATCAAATGATACTAACTCAACCATATCGCCAACAGAAAAAACATTTTTGCTATCAAGAAGAGCTAAATGTAAATCAGAATCGTAACTAAGAATCATACCCAAGAAATTTTGTTGAGGTGAGTTACTAAATGTATAAATTAAATCATTGTTATCAGTATATCCTTTTAACCAAGCAAGAGTAGTTTCTCTGTTTCCACTTTGAGAAATTTCATCCAGATAAACATTTAAGTCTTCCAAACTATTTTGATAAATATCATCAATTAATTTACGATATGTTTTTACCACATGAGCTAAGTAATTGACAGATTTCATTCTTCCTTCTATTTTTAGTGATGAAACACCAATATCTATTAAATCTTTAATATATTGAATAGACATTAAATCCTTACTTCCTAATAAAAATTTATCATTTAAGCATTTTCCATCTTTATATAAATCATAATCCCAACGACATGGATGAGAACAACTACCTTTATTTGCATCACGATCAGTAAAATAGTTACTTAATGTGCATCGTCCTGAAAAAGAACAACACATTGCTCCATGAATAAATACTTCAATCTCCATATTAGTATGCTTTGTTAATTGTTTTATTTGATTCAAGGACAATTCTCTAGCCAAAACCACTCGTGACACATGATAATTTTCATAAAATTTTACAGTATATAAATTTGTGCTTGATTCTTGGGTCGATACATGAAGTTCGAAACGGCATTTCAATTCACGTGTTCTTTTAATTACATATAGTGATGAAACGATAATTGCATCAATATTGATCTGATCTAAATATAATAAATATTCATCAATCTGTTCTTTATCCTCATCATTAGGATATACATTAAACGTGATATAAACTTTACAATTATGAGAATGAGCAAATTTAACTGCTTCAATTAATTCCTCATTGGTAAAATTAGTTGATGCACTTCTTAATGAGAATGCTTTACCACCAATATAGACAGCATCAGCACCATAAAGAACATCAATTTTTAATTTTTCAAGATTTCCAGCAGGAGCTAGTAATTCAATTTTTTTCATTTAAATCAACTTCTTTCAAATTAAAAAAAGATTTTATAACATTTATAAAAGACTCATACTCAATTAAATTATCATCAAATAAAATGTATTTAATTTTGCAATTTCTTATTTCATTATAATGATTTAAAAGATTTAAAGGTTCATGAGTAAAAATATAAGTTCCATATTTATTTTCAAAAATTGGATTTCGCATTGTTCGCTTTCTTTCTTTAATTAAATATTTATTTGAATGATAAAATTTACCATTTAAATTAAATTCAGTTTTATATGCAGAAAGAAGTTGTCGTTTTGAATAAAATAAATTCCGATAACCAAATACATTAATACCCACAGAATATTTATTTGATATTTTTAAAACTTGTTCTAAATTATAATCTTTTGAAACAAATACTCCCTTTAGGTTTAAAGAATCAAACGCATCTAATTCCATTTGACTAACAATTTGTGTTTGTGAATAATAAAATACTTTTTCATTTAATCCAATTTCTTTGAATAATTCGATTAAACCTAAATCAGAAATAAAATAGCCGTCTATATCATGCTTTATTAAATCCTTAACATACATCTTGACTTTATAAATATCTTCATCAAACATTACTCGATCAAGTAAAATATAAGCCTTTTTATTTAGAGTATGAATTTTATCAATCATATCAATGCATTTTTGATTTGAAAGAGAATAAAAATGAAAACAAGAAAAATTCTTATTTACAAGTAAATAAGAATTAAACATTGAATATCTATCAATTTTATATTCACTATCAATTGATACAATCGTTTCCACATTTAAACCTCTTTATTATTATAAAATATTTTAAGCAATTATTAAATCATTCACTATAAATATCTTTTAATCTCCCATGGATGAACTAAAACTCGATACGATTCCCATTCCATTTCTTTAGCTTTAATTAATTTTTCATAAATATGATCTTTAAAAACCTCTTTCATAATATTCGATTTTTTAAATTCTTTTATTGCGTCTTTTAAATTTTCTGGAAGATTATTTATACCAATACTTTCTCTTTCATCTCGATTTAATTCATAAATATTATCATATACAGGTTTAATTAATGGATAATTATTTTTAATACCAGCCATACCAGCCTTTAGAATTGCAAGTGTAGCAAGATACGGATTGGCACTTGGATCAACATTTCTCACTTCACATCTAGTTGATTGTTCTCTACTAGCAGGAATTCTAATCATTGCACTTCGATTTGCATCACTCCAACAAATATAACAAGGTGCTTCAAATCCCGGAACTAAGCGTTTATAAGAATTTATAGTAGGATTAGTAAGAACACAAATTTCTCG
This sequence comes from uncultured Bacilli bacterium, assembly GCA_947593895.1. GTDB lineage: Bacteria > Bacillota_I > Bacilli_A > RFN20 > CAG-449 > UBA3210. Next base: position 12,062 of record CANQDY010000011.1, on the reverse strand, counting down.
AGAATGAGTTAATATACCAGTTATAAATTTACGGCATAATGAACTAAGTTTCATTGGATCTGTTGGATCATAAAAAAGGTTATTACCTTTTAAATCAGTTAATGAGCAGTTCATATGCATTCCATTTCCTGCATAACCTGCGAAAGGTTTAGGCATAAAAGTTGCAACTAAATTATTTTTTAATGCAACTTGTTTAACAACTTGTTTATATGTTTGTATCAAATCACAAGTTTTTAATGCATCATCATAACGAAAATTAATTTCATTTTGTCCTGGCCCCACTTCATGATGTGATGCCTCAACTTTAAAATTTAATTTTTCCAGTTCTAAAACAATTTCTTTGCGACATCTTTCACTCACATCTAATGGCGCTAAATCAAAATATGATGCATTATCTACAAATTTATATTGCTCATCATCTTTTTTTAATAAGTAAAACTCCGGCTCCACGCCTATTTTAAATAGAATACTATCATCTATTTTAAGATTTTCCAAAGTTTTTTTTAAAAGCAAGCGACTATCTCCCGGAAAAGGTAATCCATTTGGCAAAAAAACATCGCATATTAATCGTGCAGTTTTTCCTTCTTTTTCACTTTCTAAAGGTAAAATTAGCCAGGTATCATAATCTGGCTTTAAATACATATCCGCTTCTTTTATTCTGACAAAGCCTTCAATTGATGAACCATCAAACATTACCTTTCCATCGAGAGCGATATTAAGTCGACTGATTGGAATCTCAACCGACTTAAATGTTCCAAGCATATCAGTAAACTGAAGTTTAATATACCTGACATTTTCTTTAGAAGCATCTTCAAGTATTTGTTTTTTATTCATAAATTCTCCCTAAAAAATAAAAAGCCGGTTTTATTTTATCTAGTTTATTCTATGCATGGATAATCTAGTTGTGACAATCACCCATATAATTTTCAATATCATCAATTTCTTTAATAATGTCTTTAGAAAGATTTTCACATCCATCTTCAGTTACTAAAATATCATCTTCGATTCTCACACCAATTCCTAAATTTTCAAAATATAAACCAGGTTCACAAGAAATGATCATTCCAGAAACAAGAACACCTTGATAACGAGGATATGGATCGTGAGTATCTAAGCCAATATGATGTGAGATGCCATGAAAATAGTAATTATGAATCTCTTCTCTTTCATTAATTAAACCTTCTTTTAAACAAGAATCCGCTAAAAAAGAAATTGTTTCATCTTGAAGTTTACGTATAGTTACTCCAGGCTTAATCATTGAAATAATATATTTATTACAATTTAAAACAATGCTATAGATTTTTTTTTGCAAATCATTAAATTTTCCTGACAAAGGATAAGTTCTGGAAATATCAGCATGATACATATTATTTTCTGCACCTAAATCTAAAAGAATCATATCGTTATGATTCATTTTCATTGAATTGTCCCGATAATGTAGTATCGCAGCATTTTTTCCTGAAGCAGCAATAGTATCAAATGAGGTACTGGCATTTCCAAAATATTTTATGCTACCTTCAAATACTGCTTGTACTTGATATTCATATTCAAGATTCTTTAAATGTTTCATCACTTCCTGTAAAGCTAAGTTTGTAATTTTTACATCTTCTTTAAACAAATCTACTTCATAAGGTTTTTTTATACCTCTAAGTTTAACAATATCTAAATAGATATCGATAATTTGCTTATCAAAAGCAAGCGCAGAAACTAAATCTTTTAATTTATATCCAAAATTAACTTGTCCATCAAATGAAGGTAATTCCAGATCTAAATAAACTTTTTTGATTTTATTTGAACGAAGCATTTTTGTTATAAAACTATTAAATTCTTCAACATAATGAATTTCATTAATTCCAGAGATATTCCTTGCTTCATCTTCATTTAAATAAGCGCCTATCCATCGAATCTTTAAAGGATCATTCTTATAAATAAACAAGAATTCTTTAATCTGGTTATTCTCTTTTTTTGCCACATAATAAACATTATCTTGTTTAATTCCAGTTAAATAAAAGAAATTCATATTTACCTTAAAAGGATAATTTTCATCGGCTGAAATTTGTTTTAATGCGCCAGAATAAAGAATTACTAATGAATTATTTTCTATCTTATTTAATAGTTCTTCACGATTATTTTGATAGTTATTCATTTTTTAAATCCTCCATACTTCTAATCATATCAACTAGATTATCTAAATATTTTCCATCATAATCTTCAATATTTCCTTCATCAACATAGCGAGTTAATTCGCTATCAAAAGGAATTTGTTCTAATCGATTAAATCCATATTTATGTTTAAATAAATTATCATTTTGTTGACCATAAATATAAATCTTTTCATTACAATTTGGGCATAAAATATATGACATATTTTCAACTAAACCTAAAACAGGAATATTCATCATTTCTACCATATTTAATGACTTTTTTACGATCATTGAAACTAAATCTTGTGGTGTTGTAACCATTATTACTCCATCAATAGGAAAGGCTTGGAATGTTGTTAAACTTACATCTCCAGTTCCTGGAGGCATATCAATTAATAAAACATCTAATTTACCCCATTTGACATCTTTATAAAATTGAGTTAATAGATTAGCAATTAAAGTTCCACGCCAAATAATTGGATCATCTTCATGTTCAAGTAACATATTCGACGAAATAATTTTAATACCATTTTTACTAATTGCAGGAACAATTAAATTATCTTCTTGATATGCAGGTTCATGAATATTAAATGCTTGAGGAATACTTGGTCCAGTAATATCACCATCAAGTATTCCTACTTTCAATCCTGCTTTATTTAATTTGTTTGCTAAAAGCGAAGTAACCATTGATTTTCCAACTCCACCTTTACCAGATAATATACCAATAATTAATTTAATCTTAGAATTATCATTGATTTGCACTCTTAAATCTTGTTGTTTATGACTACAATGAGAGCAATCACCATCACAACCTTCTCTTTCTTTTTCAGAACAGTTTTCACATTTGTTTTCTTCCATAAATATTTCTCAACTTTCTATATTAATATATACATTTTGTAATCCTTTTGAAAGAATTTTAACATTTCCATTTGTCAAATTTATCAACCAATTTTCATCAAAATCAAAACATAAATAATCAATAATTACATCCTGATTAAATTCGCAATTGACAATTTTTCCATCTTTATAAGATAAAGCATTTTTAACAATATCATAAATTGAATACGGTATAATAATTTGGTATAATTTATGTTCTTCGACACGAAATAATTTTGCTGATTCAACAACCATTTTCGAAGCTTCAATATATGCTCTTAAAAGATTACTTGCCCCAAGTTTAATTCCCCCAAAATAACGAACTACGATAATAATAACTTGGTTAAGATCCATCTTTTTAATAAGTTCGAGAATGGGTCTACCAGCTGTACCAGAAGGTTCACCATCATCATTTGACTTTTCATATTGATCAATTTTTAAAGCATAGCAATAATGGTTTGCTTTAGGAAACTCTTTTTTTATAAGCGACAAAATATCCTTAACATCATTTTTATTATTAAGTGGCACAATGACACTATAGAATTTAGACCGATTTATTTCATATAGTCGATCAAATCGTTCTTTTACTGTAATCATATATTTATATTAAAAAACTAAGGATTCTAAGAAGGAATCGAAATTTTTAATCATAGTTCCACCAATATACTTTGAATCTTTTATAGGTTTATCTTCACCTTTAGAAATATAAATAATATGATCAACAAATGAATCTAATGATGCTCCCTCTAATCCATATAAACCTTCATCTTCATAATATTTTTTAAAGTTATCTTCGATGGCATTTATTTCTTCTACTATCCATTCTTCATGTGTATTATCATTTTCAAAATCAGTTTTATTATTACACAAAATAAATCTATCTAACGAATACACTTGGTATTTAATTTGACTTAAAATCCTTGTTACAAGTTCACTATAAATATTACGGAATATATTTGATTTATTAATATCTTCTAATAAAGATTCAAATATATTCTGACCAGGATTAATATTTTTAATTTCACCACTTATATTAGCATTTTTTGCTGAATCAAGCATTTTATTAATTGCACTAATTTCAGCATCATAAGAGTTAGCACAAGTAGCAAAATCATCAAATTTATAACAAATACTACCATCTTCATTATTTTCAATTTTATATTCATAAAAATAAAATTCTGGATGACGATATTCAGTTACATCTTTTAATGATCCAATAGAATTAGGATCAGAATTATTATCTTTAATACCTTGATCTAAAGATATTTCTCTTATTAACTTTGGCACAATATCATGTAAAATATAAATTTGTGAAATGTCTATTAAAATTTCTTTTGAATCATCGATATTACTAAATTCAAGTGCTGTATTTTTACTTATTTTGTCGAATAATGCAAATAATTTATCAATTTCACCGTTATCATTTTCATCTACACTGTTATCTTTAAAAAATTTAATATCATCAATATAGCTATCATTACTTTTTTGATCATTGATTCTCATAATCTTATATTTTACAAGTGCTTTTGCTTTTGCTTTTTCAGAAATTTTGGAATCATCATATATTAAATTATTAAGAATACTCTTTTGCATCATATTTTCATCATCATAGATTTTTTCATTAAAACTATCTTGATTGAAAATCTCTATACAAATATCCTCAAAAGTTGATGTTGTATTCTCCTTAATACCAATTGTACGACCATGATATCCACTTCGAGTATAATTAAATGAATATGACTTTTCAAAACATTTCAATAAGGAAATTAAATGATCTTTATTATTATTTACATAGTCTATATTAAAAGTAAATTCATTATCATTTTCTAAGTTCATTTCATTAATTATATAAATAATACCTCCTTTACCTAAAATTAAATTAACTTCATTGTCATAATTTTCCTGTGATTCTAATATAGAATTATTTTTAATATCAGAAATAGAGATATAATTTTCTTTTTTATCTTCATCAGATATAATCGATGATGAATAAACATTGGAATTTATTTTATCAATTAAATATAAAACCATGTCATCATAGATTGAAAGTGTTTTAGAAGTTTTATCACCTATTGTATGATTTAAAATTTTGGATAATTTAACACTTTCATATATATTTTCAATATATTCAACATTATTGGCAACAAATTTGATTGATAATCCATTGTCGCTACCATTGAGAGCTTCTAAAAAAGGACCATAGGAACGTACTATATTAATTAACGCTGTCTGTTCATCACTAAATTGCATTAATGAATCTAATTTATTTGATGTTTCTTTATCAATATCATATCCTTTATCTACACTAAAGCCATAATTTTCAACTAACGCATCTCTTATCTTATTTGATAGATAAATTATTGAATATTCGTAAACACATCGATTTAAGTAATTATCACCTTTAACATAATATTCTGTTTTTCCATCAGGAAAAGTTCTAAAGTTAAATACCTTAGATTTATATAACGCATTTTTCATCATATTATTTAGAATATCGGCAAAACCATCAACTTCATTAGCCGTAAGATTAGACAATTCCATATTTTTACCATCTTCAAGAAATTTCTTAGAATCTCCTGAATCATTATAAGGACGATCACCTTTTAATTGTTCATAACACTCAATAAACTTAACGATACAATCTTTTTCATTTTCATACTTTCTATCATCGTTATAAGATTCAATATCTAATGTATCTGTATAATTTTTTACTTCGTCTTTATTATCAATTTCAAAAATATTTTCATCAAATATTTTGTTTTTAATATATGAATCAAATGCACAAACATCATATTCATAGAAATTTCTTTCAAATGCATTATCAACTAAACAATATTTACTTCTATCATATTTTAATACATTTGATACAGATACTGCATTAAAGAAAGAATCAATATCTTCGCTTTTTATATTTGAAGGATCATCAAAGTTAATATTTGATTTTGCAATTATTTCAAACAACTGATCAATGGCATCACCCTCATCACTCCAATCGATAATTAAATTTTCTTTATTATATAAAGAACGATATGGCGTATCCGCTAAAATGTAATCGTGATCAATATCACATTGATCTTTCAAATTTTCCATATTATCTTTTAATTCACTATAAATATAATTATCATAGATCTTTGGTAATTGATATTCCATCATTATTGATTTTTTTAGTGACACTGATAATTCTTTCATATATTTTGGACTATCTCCCTTATATAGTCCTTTTATCGTTTCTAATGTATCATCTTCCGATTTGCTTATTATTTCCTTGTATAATGTTGAATTAATTGATTCATTAATTGCATTATTGAAATTGACGATTTCTCCTTCTTTTCCAACCCATTTATCATTTCCTTTTCGATTATTCAAACTATAAATTTTTGTTTCTGGAACTTGTTCAAAAATATCATCTTTCATATTGAAAATTGCGTTAAATGTATTTTCAAAAGAAGTTATCATATTTCGTTTACCATTTTCTGTTGAAGCAATAAAAGCACTAGAATTAAATAATTCTGATTGATGTAATTTATTTAATAAATCAACCAATTTTGAATCAGATCCATCAGGTCCATTTTCGGTAAGTTTACTAACTTCACTATTAAAATTGTCTTCATTTATATTTTCAAAATCACCCTTTTTTGAATATAGTGCGCATATTGCATCAATTTCAATCTTACGATTTTTAATTTCAGCAAGACGATTTGTGATGTCATCATTTTCTAAATAGTTGAATTTTATTCTTTCAAATGCATCATAATCAGCATGGTCTTCACTAATAATTGATTGAATCATTTCATTTGAATTATCACTAACTTTTTCCAAACTATTTTTAATTATATCCCCAATAATATTTCTTAATGGATATGATAAATTAGCGATATTTAAAATTTCATCAAACTCCTCTTCATTTTCAATGCTATCGATATTATTTAGCGAATTAGAATAGATAAATAAACGTGCCATATTGTAAATTTCACCACGATATTCACTTTCTTTTTCTTCTTTTTTCACCCAATTTACATACAACAAATTATCATCATATTTAATTGAATCAGAATCAAATTTAAAATCACTTTCTGCATTTTGGATATTTTGATCAGAAATAATCTGTTGGTTTTCATCTTCGGTAGAAGTTAAAATATTTTTAACTGTATCATAAAGAACTGTTGGAAGATCAATTGATTGAGTATTATATAAAGAATTAAGTAATTTATATGAATTTGAATTTTCTTCAAAGTAGAGATAGTATTTACCATCATATAAATTATATTCTTTTTGATGATCTTCGTTTAAAAATTGATATTCCCTAAGTAAATCTTTATCGCAATCTTTTAATATAGTGACAATATCTGAGGATTGATTAGATTTTTTTAGTTCATTAATTTTATCTAAAGTATCCGCAAAACATGCCCCTTCTTTTTCCCAGTTATCTACATTATTAAAATCGGCAAACTTACCTACCTCGTTATCTTTTAATATTTTATTTAAAGTAAATGGAAAAGCATCTTTCATAAGTAATGAATTATCAACTGTAGCGAATATTCTTTTAACTTCGTTACCCATTTCATATACTTTTTCTTCAATATTAATGCTACCATCACCACTTATGTATTCTAAAATATATTCAGTATCCTTTGGTTCTTTTGCCTCCAATGACTCTAGAGTATCAAATAAATAATGAATTTCTCCCTTTCCATCTTCTTCAAACCAATTCCTATTTTCATCTCTTCCAATCTTAAGAATTGTATTTTTTTCAACACAAACTAAATTATTAGTTATAGTTGGAACATTTAATGATGTATCAACCCCATTTGCGATATCTTCTGCGGTAGGATTACATAGCAAATTAATCATGACATTTTCAAAATTTGTCAGTTCATTTTTTCTTATTTCTTCATCAGTTAAGTGTGGATTGGTAATTTGATTCAAATAAATAGCTTCAAGAGATTCTTCAAGTCCTTCTCTTTCATGAATAATCTTTTTAATATTAACATTTTTTTCCTCGACTAAATTAATAATCGATTGTGAATTAGGCAAAACATCTCTAGCAATGCTTTTTAGTTCCTTTGCAAAAGAACTTTCATCAAAATCGGTAAAATTCAGATCACTTAGTCTTAATCCTAAAGCTAATGCCATGTCATTAGTAGGATTTGTAGTGTATGCCTTAAATAATAAAGGTGCAACATCATTTAACAAAAATGATGATTCAATTTTTTCTGAAAAATAAACTAATGCAAAATTACCTTCACCAAAACTAAAATCTTTTAAGGTTTGTAATCCATTTTCACTATTGATGAATTTAGTTGCATTAATTAATGGTACTGATGCTTCAAGAAGAGCATTAAATTCATCTTTCCAATCATTAATATTCCATTTGCTAATTTCATTTGCTAATCGATCACAAGCTTCATTAATATCTCCGATTTGTTCTTTTCCTTCAAGTGAATGAACAATATTTGGAATAATTTCAGGTATTATATTAAAATCAACCAGCAGTTTCTTAAAAAATTGCAAATCTAGTAAACCAATATTATTTTCTTCTTTTGTAGAACCAATAATTTTTTTAGTTCCATAAATATATGATTCATTAATTTCGCCACCATTTAAGTAAATATTATTTTCATAGTCTTTCTCTGTTTCATATATGATTTTATCATTAATACCAAACAAAGAATTCATTAAAACTTTTTGATCAAATAAATTTACAACCTTAGATAAGCTTACTTCTTCTCCGTATACTAATGTAAATTGTTCTGCAACACGAAGTACAATTTCAAGCATATCAGATAATTCTTTTCCCCAATCAATACTTTTGTAAGTATCAACATCATAAGCTTCATCAGGTAAATCGGCACTAAAGTTTAAGAAACGATTTTCATTATCTTGAGTTTCACCACTTTGTGAACGTTTTACACTAACCTCACTTTTTGGTGTTTCACGTCTTGACTCTAATATTGAAACTGCAATTTGAGGCATAAGCTCATCAACAATACTGGAATTAAATAAAATATTTAGAGCATTTTTTAATTCAGTTTCATGTTCACGATTTAACATTATTTTATCCATAAGCAAGTTTGGAGATTCAATAATTTCATCAGAAATGATCCCAGACTGTTGAATTTCAAGGAATGCATCACCAATACCATTTAAAGAATCTTTCCAATCTATATTAGATAAATCAACATTACTAAAATCGACATCAATCATATTTCCACTATAATTTAATCCAATTAGCAAAGCAATTGGTAAGGTCGAACAAATCAATGATGACTCCGCTAATTTATGAAGAGAATCTGTTATAAATTCACTTTGTAAAATAATACTTAAATTAACTGTTTGTGCCGTTAAATCTACCACTCCCTTTGATAGTGCATCAAAAGCAAGGGAACTCAAAATTTTAATTTCATCAAACAATTTTAATTTTGTTGTATCATTAAGATCACTTTCGGTAATATAATTCATTAAACTAACATCAATTGGTTTTCCATTTAAAGTAATCTTAAATAAAGAATTAGCCAAAATCGATTCATTATATCCATTTAATATATCACAAACTAATTGATATAGTTCATTGTCATTATCTTTATTTACTTGAATATTTCCATTTTCATCTCTAACACCACTTAGAATTGAATTGGCAATACCAGTAAATGGCATTAAAACTAAAGACAAAATGCAAGTAATCTCAATTAATCCTTCTAATCCACCTAAAAATCTTACTTTATGATGCTTTCTTGTATTTTTAGGAATAATCCATTTAAATAATAAATGATATAATAAAGGACAAATTAAAGACAAAATTATAATAATTAAAATTACACCAACAATAAAAAGTGTTAATTGAATAATTGAATGAGCAAGACCATCTACTAATTGAATCATATCTGGTGTCATCTCAATTTGAACTTCACCACTCTCTAAATAGTGATTTATTAAATTATGAAGTAGTTCACCAAACGATTTGAAATCTCCAGATCCATCAGGAACTGTGATATTAAAATTCTTAATAATCGATGAAATATCATAGTTATAAATAAAATTACTTAATGGCTTAACACAGAAAATTAAAGTTAAAGAAAGACCTAATGTACAAATTAAAGAAAAGGTCTTTTTCCACACACCCTTAATTATGCCGATTAAAAAACCCATGGCAATTAATCCGATAATAACAAAAAAAACAATATTAGAGTACATTGTAATATCTGAAGCCGATATATATGATGATAATATATTATTCATAAGTTAATCTCCTTCTAAAAATTTATTTGTATTTCTAACAATTTGTTAGTAAAAATATAATTATAAGTATATACTTATAATATCATATGAGGTATTTTTATGGAAGATAATTATCAACAAAGAAATGAATTTGTAGATGGGAATAAGGATCATGAAGAAACAAAAATAAATCCAATAAACGATGTTGTTCTTTGGAAAGCAATCATTCTATTTCTAGTTGCCATCGTCGGTTTAGATATTATTGCAACAGTTTTTTCCCTATTTGCAAAGTTGATTTTTCACACCCAGTTTGCAGATGCAACAAATAACTTACCATTTATACACAAGGTTTTAGGTGTTCTTCAATTTCTTACTTATGCAGTAGGAATTGGAATATTCTTCGCTGTTATTGGAATTCCAACTTTAAAGAAGATTTATTGTAAATTTAAAGATGTACAAGTATATGCTAAAGGATTTGCTTATGGAATAATTCTTTTAGTTGCTCAAACAGTATATGGAATTGTGTCTACTATTATATTTGGAAGTGTTGAAAGCAATGAAAATCAAGAAGCGCTTGTTGAAATGACAAAACAAACTCCAATATTAATTGGAATCTGTGTTGTCATTTTTGCACCAATATTTGAAGAATTAGCTTATCGATATGCACTATTTGGCACATTGCATAAAAAAAGCCGTATCCTTGCTTATATTATTGGCCTGACAATATTTGGTTTAATTCATTTTAGTTTTGATGCACTATTTTCAAGAGATATGGAAAGAATCAAAATCGAATTGATTAATTTGCCAAGTTATTTTATTTGTGGTGGCATATTATGCTATGCATATGAAAAAGAAGAATCACTTTTATCTTCAATGACTGCACATGCAACAAACAATTTAATCGCTTTTATTCAAATGATGATTTTAGTTTATGGTGAATAACAGAGAACTTAATTTTGCAAATAGTATTTTCTTAAAAATAGTTGGAATAATCACAATGACATTTGACCATTTTCTAAAAATGGCCACTTTTTTTAAACCAAATTTATTGAATCATATTACAATAAATATTTTTCAAATAATTGGTAGAATCAGTTTCCCAATTTTTGCTTTTTTAGTTGTTGAAGCAATGATTAATTCTAAAAACAAAATTTTCTATCTTTTTCGATTGTTTTTATTAAGTTTAATTTGTGATTTAATATTCTTCCTAGTTTCAAAAGAATATTGGGGCAATCCAATCACAACACTCTTTCTTGGAGGACTTACTATATACTTCATTCAATCAAAAAAAATTTATATCAATCTATTAGCTTTTGTTCCAATAACATTCACTTTATTAATTAGTTTTAACATCATACCACTTTTAGCAATGTATGATTTATATGGTTTAATTTTAATACTACTTTTCTATTTTTCAATAGATTTATCTAAAGAGTTCTGTAAACAATACTCTAAAATTTATTACTTAGATTATGATGATTTTTTTAATAAATATGGTTTTATTTCTAGAAAATTTATCTCTGCTCTTTTACTAATTGTTTTTACAATATTAGTTTGGGCAATTAATCCAAAATACCAAGATGTAAATATATTTATCGATGATCCAGTCAATCAATTATATTCTTTTATAGCAATTATATTTTTATTAATTTATAATGGTAAAAGGGGATATAATAAATCATGGGTTAAATATCTATTTTACTTATACTTCCCTTTACATCTTGTAGTAATATATTTATTTATAATTATTTAGAAAGACTAACTATTAAAGAAAAAATTTAAGTATTCTAAAAAAATAATAATTAGTCACAACAAAAAGAACTTGAT
>CANQDY010000010.1 GCA_947593895.1 uncultured Bacilli bacterium | reverse complement strand
TTGTTAAGTTTCATATTTTTTCCTCCTCTGTATCTATAGATATATCCAGTAGAAAAAAAGCAATAGCTTTCTTTATGGAAGGCCATTGCTTAATAATCAACATAGTAAATATGTCAACACCAATAGCGCTCCACTTTTTCAAGTGACAGTTAATTTCATATTCTGAAATTTCCCAAGAAAAGAATATGTCTATTCTCTCTTTCGGCTTTCTCTCCTTTCATAGATTTCATCGCATACCTGCTCCATCTATTACTAATATCAAAAGCTCCTCTACACAGTGATATATATATAAATTACTCAATAATTAAACCATAACTAATCATGAATGTAAACAAATTTTAATAAAGCTTAATAAAATTTAAACTTCAATATTAAAACAAATCCAAATGATGTTGATGTAAAAATCAAAAAATTATTTAGATCTTTGAGTACTGAAGTTACAAAGAAAATCTTTCCAATAAATCTTTAAGATAACAAAATAGAATTTTCCTATTTTAATTCTATTGAAAATAATGCTAATGGTGAATTTATTTGTAGGACATTTTTTAACAGATAAGCCATATTGTGAAAGAAATCATGAATATATCGTTATATGATTACAAAAGGTAAATCCTTGAATTTTTTAACTCAAGATAAACTTAATTGGGTGTTTTATCAAATTAATTTAAATGTCAGACACAAACTAAACGATCAAACACCATATAATTTAATTAAGAGAAAATTTGAAAAAAATTCTCAGATGCTATTGACATTAGAAAAGTAAATAAGAAAACTGTCAAATTTGCTAACCTTTTTCTTATTCATTACAGCGTTATGTTAACTTTGTCACTTAACATTTAATAATCGTATAAATATAATATTAATCTAATAAATAAATTCAGAGTTTTCCAAATGTACTTTAAAATAAAATATTAGTTCATATACATACCATTAGAATGCTAGAAAAATCCGCTAGTATGATTTAATATTTATGTTTTCTATACTGAATTATCATTATCAATTCTTCAATTTACTTAGCCAAATTGCTATTTCATAATCTCAATCAATTGATTAATATCACTTTCTTGTACACCTACACTTATTAAATAATTATAAGCACGTTCTTGAATAGTATTTCCATCTGCATTACTTAATGTTTTTAAATAATCTTTTATTGTTGAATGGAATCTACTACCCCCAATATTTCCAAAATTAGAGAATAAATAGTCTTTATATAAATCTTCTTCACTAACATCAAGTAATGCATTAATTAAAAAGCAAAGCATTCCAGTTCTATCTGTTCCAATACTACAATGGATTACAATAGGATAATTATTTTTTTGCCCTAATATTTTAAATGCATTTTTTAATATATCCTTATTTAATAAAATACAGTTCCCACCTGATCTCATAGGAATAGAATAATAATTAACATCGCTTCCAAGAGGACTAGTAGTAATTCCTCCATTTTCATTATTCTCTGTTTTTCTAAGATCTAATTCAGACTTAATCTTTAAATGATTTTTCATCTCTGAAATTCCAATTTCAGTAATTAAATTGGTTGTAGTTTCATTTTCATTTAATCTACTAGTTCTATATATTAACCCTTGATTAGTATAACTACCATCACCAGTTTTATATCCACCTAAATCTCTAGCGTTAGTTAATCCATCGATATTTAGATTTCTTGGTGCTGAACTATTAATTGAGAATTTATTTATTTTTGAATCTTTATTATCTGAAGAAACATACCAATAATAATCGGTATTAATTTCTAAATTTTCTAAAGAGATATAATTGTCACTACATTTATAAGTAGAATCAATTACAATAAAATCCGGGTCTTTACTTAAGTAGAATTGATAATTATTGTCACCAAAATCTTTCCATGTTAAAGTAATAGGAACTGGTTTACTTAATTCCTTTTTTCCATCAGCGTATACACTAATTAAGTTATATTCTCCACTTAAGAATTTTGCTTGTTCTTTAGTATGAATATCATATGAAGGATATTTTTTACAACCTATTAATGAAAAACTCATAACTAATAAAAGTGAAATATACACTAATTTACCTACAAAATGTCTCATGATTACATTCTCCTATCATCACTTTTAATATTATCACATAAATATATTAATTGAAATATATATAAAATTAGCCTTTTTGTTATGTCATCAATATAAATATTTATTGTGCTAATAATTTTTCCAATCCATTTAAAAATTCTTTTTAAATATCAAATCTAATGGTTTGCAGGTTAATTTATAAATAATCTTCTATAAAAAATATCGCTTTAAAATTTTATTTGATAAATTTAGAATCAACTTTGTAAAAAGGTACAAAAAAAATCTATTTTTCATTAACTATAAAGAAAAAAAGTTTTTCTCATCTTCATTTTCGTAGAACATAAATAAATCATTTTTACAAATTATTAGACCACGCATTGGGATATTTTTTTATCTTTTGATACTTCTAGGAAAGAAAAGTCACAGAAAAAACTCCTTTAATTTTATTTTTATTTAACATGTTATATACTTTATTAAAAACTTGCAAATGTTTACTTGGCATATTACATTCATCAAAAAATTTTTTCATAAAAATTAGCTCCTTGTTTTCTAAAATAATCTAATCTTTTTTCATCATTAATTAAAAAAATTATTCCATCAAATATCATATCCCTCAATTTTATCTTTATTGTTATAGAAGATAAGTTAAATAATTACCTTTATATACTCAATAGCAGAAATGTGCTATCAAAACACAAATAGCATTCCATAATTAATTTTCAAAATTTAAATTAGTATTTATCTTCTTAATTTCTGTCGTTTTATTTTTTTCACTTTCATTTCAGCCTCTTAGAAAAGTTATATAATCTCTTTTTATTCTTAATATTATATTCAAATTGCACCATTTCCCATCTTTTAACAGTGGCCTCTTTCATACATTTAACACTTTAGCAAATTCAATCTAAAACCAATACTTTCATGTTAGTACTCTATGATTTTATTGAGTGAGATAGTTAATTATATTTATATATCTTCTATCGTTGCATCTAATATATAAATGCCAATTGAATATGTAGAATTAACGCTTTTTGTAGTGTTATCTTTGCATAAAATTAAGTAAAACAAACAATGATCATAGGAAATAGTAGTAATTATTTTTACATTAATGCAAATCTTATATTTTCTGATATTAATTATTAATTATTAAATGAATAACTGTTTCCTAACTCTCTTAAATAATCAATGTACTCGTAAACTTTTTCTTTGCTATAATCAGTTATAAAATCTAATGGGCTATCACTTGAAGATAAGATATTGAATAGCAATGCAAATTCATTATCTAAACATGTACAAAATATTCCTTGGTCATCAGTATTTACACATATTGGAACATTAAGATAATTATCAACTAAATGATATAAATTAAAATTCAATAAAGGTAAATCTTTAAACTCAGAAATAGGAGCTATTAAATAGTTCGATGTCGGATTTGTTTCAATACAAATTCCTTTTTTTATAATCATTTTTTTAATGTAAACTTGAACATCAGATATAAATTTAAAAATTTCCTTACCTACTTGAATTTGGATTTTTTCTTCTCCCTTTTCTTTCACATTATAATTAAAATGGTACATAATATATAATTCTTTTGATTTCTTATTCCTTCTTGCAATACTATAACTATCACTTTCAGGTAAAGTATCTATATTATGTCTATAGGAAAAACTATTGTAACCATAAGGACTCTTATATAATATTTTATTCACATAAGCATAAGGATTATCACCTCTTAATTCTAACGAATAAATATAGTCATCTAAATTAAATAAGTTGCTATTACTATCATAAATATAATCGAAAAGAACTTGAGCTTCATCGCGTATATGACTAATTAATAAAGGATCACAAGGAATCTTCTTTGAAAGTTTTAACAGCCATGCATAATCATCTAAAGCATTTTGCTTTCTTTTAATAAGAGAAAATTTTTTAAAATTATAATAATTATTTATATTTATACCTAAAGCAACACAATGTCCTAGCCTATCGCCGTTTCCCATTTCTAAGTATTCAATTGCCTCATATATCGCTCTTAATCCATCTACAAGACCAACAAAATCTTCGCCAACATGATATGTAAATCTGTTAAAGAAGTAATTGATTTTAAAAGATGTTGCCTTATTATTCTTAATTTGTCTTAAATATCTATATAATTGAGATGCAACTTCAGGTCTACAATCTAATTCATTATTCGCACAATCTATACCTTTAATTTTATTATCAATCTTAAGTTTAGTAAAATAACTATTTAAATATTTTTCTAACGCAATCCCTTCTTTTTCCCATTTCATTCTAATTTCATAATTTCTACATCTGCTAGAAAGATAAAAACGATTATATTTTTTATTTGAAAAATATTTAGTATCATAACCTTTAATGAAATGATATATGAAACAATATTTTTCACTTGGATAACCACTTATTGAATTTTCAATTTTGTCAATTTGATTTTTATATCCAAGTTTGGTTTTATTAGGTGAAATTCTAAATTCAATATTTTTTAGATTACTATTTTCTAATGCAAAATCATAAGATGTCTTATATAACATTCCATCAAATTTCGAATAATTTTCTATAAATAGATCTTTAATCATATCAAAATGAGAAAAATTAGAAAAACCAATTATAGAATTGTTTTGTTTAAAGAAACTCATAAATTTATTTTTTAGTCTAAGATACATAACAAAACAATCTTGTTCATAGGTTTTCATTGATTTAAAGAATTTAAAAATATTATATAGTAGCCATCTTTCTCCAGATCTTATACCATCTCTTTTTGTAAAATAGGCAGCATAATCAAACCCATAATTTAAATTAATTCTTTCTTTGTTTAGTAACCAAATATATTCTACTTCATCTTCTAAATTTCCAATTCTATTAATAATTGAAACCAAAGAATCAGTATTTATAGGATACCCTAAATACCCCAATATTGTTTTATAAAGAAAAATTCTTAATAAAGCACTTTTATAACATATCAATTTAAAATCTTTAAAATTTTCATTAGGAAATGAGTTACAAAAAAGTTTTTTTCCTAAATTTGAAAAAGGCTTACACGAATAAGGAATTTCATTATTCATTGCAATCCAGTTTAAGCATGTTATTGGTGCGGATCCTTTGAAATGATAATGATTATCCGAAACACCCTTTGATAAAATATTATTTAATTTTATGTCATCAGTTTTTAAACTATAATCCCATTCAAAATCATTTCTATCAAATTTATCTGTATTAGCTAAAAATGCACAGACTAATAGATCTTCACCATTTTTTGAAGTAAAATTTTTCCAATTAATAATTTGATTTATATCTACTTTAGGTTTATTACCTTTATAACAAAGTAATTTTTTCGATGTATCAACTATCATATCGTAAAACTTACTATAATTATTAAAATTAAAATAATCAAATATATAGTTTACTTCATCAACACTATAGGTATTATTATTTAATTTGGTGAATTTATTGTAAAAATTAATACTTCTCTCAAAACTTTTACTAGGATTATATACGAATGAATAATTATAATCAAGAAAAGCATTCAATGCCATTGTATCTATAATCATAAAAATTACACTTTCTGTTTATTTTTGTCCTTTTAAAAACTCTTCAATAATTTCCATTATTTTAATTAAATCCATTCCATTTTTAATTTTTTTAGAAATAGCCTCCTTCTTATCGTCAGAGAAAGTATTTTTATAAAGATTTGACTTAACAAGTTCATTATATGTTTTAGGGTTGACAAATTTATGGTTTTTAACAACATCAGCAATAAAATCTTCCATATCTGAATATTTTTTATCAATTTGTTTTGTTGTAATTTCTTTATTATTTTGTATAAAGTATTCCTTAAATTCTTTTGCACTCATATCAATAGTAAGTAAAATTTTAATTAAATATCTCCTAATCACATAAAAATTATCATTATTATTGCATCTCTTTATTACAAATCTTGAATATGGATCATCAATTGTAAGATTAAAATAATTCTTAAATATTTCTATAAAGTTTTTGTATACGAATTCTTCACCAATTAAATATTTATTTATTTCATTAACTATAATACTTAATGATAAAGAATCTATACCATAAAGCAAATATGGCAATTCAAAGATAAAATTATTCTCTTCCTTTTCGATTTCTTTAAAAAATACATTCATTGCATTAATCATGACTTCATTTTTTATTTTTATTTTTAAAAAACTAATAAATTTCTTTATTTTTTTATTTTTCACAAAATATACTTTATCACCTAATATATTTTTCCAAGTGCTGGCATATTTATCATAATCTTCCCTAGAAGGTATATATCTAATAATACTAAATATATTAATAATTACTTCTTCATTAGTTTCATCATCAGAATAAAAAATTATATCCTTAAATTTAATTGAACTTATACTTTTTAAGTTTCTATTATAAACTACCTTAACATAATTTTCTAACGCAACTAATTTCTCACTTTTTTCATCAATAGAAATAATATTAGAAATCAAAAAAGCTCTTTGATTAATTTCTCGTAAATTTTTACCAAAAAATAAAATATAATAATTTGAATTATCAAAAATACTCCAATAAAAGTTTTTAAACAATTTTCTAAATAAAGATTTTAAATAATCAATGATTTTTATTACAGATGGTAAATATACCCGATAGTTCATAGGAATGAATTTGACCATGTAATGTCTTGCCATTTCTTCTAGTTTTAAAGGTAAGTTTTCATCTGCATTATACTTTAGAAGAACTTCGTAATCATAATAATAATTTTTTAAAATGACATTTTTGAAGGTCTCCCATTTAAAAGCCAAAAATATCATTAATTTATTAATTTTCATATTTCTTCTGATCTGTTCAATCATTTCAAAGCAGTGTTTACTATTTAAGTCAATATCATCTATAAAAAGAGCAACTTCTGTATATTTTCCAAAATTGTATGTAGATTGACCATTACCTTCTTTATGTTCATTACAATTATTAACAAAATCCAAAAAATCAGAGATCAACTTCTTTAATTCCATTTTAACATTAGTATAATCACTACATTCGATTAAAGAAGAATATGGATCATTTTCTTCAAAAGACTTCTTTCCTTCAAAATTTAAAATCTCTTGCATTTTCGCAAATTTCTCTGATAATTTATCATATCCACAGTTAGATCTAGTTTCATTTTCATACTTCATAATAAGGTATTCTTTAAATAAACATGACATAAATAAATGCATAATATTAGAAATGTTTGTAAAATTACTAGGATCAACGATTTGATCAATTACAAAAATTTTGTGTTCTTTATTTTGTTTATTATAAACCTGTCGAACATAATTTTTAGTCGATAATAATGAAGATGTCTTACCACTACCTCGATCACCAATAAAAGCAATTATATTATTTTTTTCATAATGTTCTAAATTTTCATCCTCAACAATTTTTTTAATTAATTTTATTGTTTCAGCATACTGAATTTTGAACAAATTCGAGTTTTCATATTTTTCACCATCTATCTCAACTGGTTCAATTTTAAATTCAAAATTATTATTTTCAATACCTTCCATTTTACTTCCTCACTAAAAATATTATATTTAATTAAAAAATACAATATTTTAATTATTAAATCAATTTATAATTTTATTTTTGCTATTTTAATTTATATTTAATTCATATATTATTAATTAAAATTTAAATTTTAAAAATTTTAGGTGTTAAAAATCAAACTTCAAAAATTACATATTTAAGATTTAGCACTATAAAATTTAGAAATGAGAAAGATCTTTGAAAAAATGCACTGGTTGCGAAATATTTCATTTTAATGTAATGTAATAATAGAGAAAGATATTTTTTGTATGTAATTATTAAACAAAATCAATTTAACAATTGATAAGAACTTGGACTAATATCCAAGTTTTTAATTTATTAAGATATAAATATATAGCAAAAGAAAAAAATTTATCGTATTTAAGATTTAAAAATAAATAGGTATTTGCTAGACCTAGTTATAAAGCAAAACTAAAAAAATCTTCTTCTCATGGTAAGAAAGTATTTTACAATGAAATAAAAAAGCTTGATGGTAATGTATTTATTAAAGATATATTTACTATCTATTGGAATTTCTTATTTTTGTTATAACCCTATTTTATGAAAATGGGGTTCAATCATGAAAATTAATTGTTGCATAGTACTATATAATTAACCTTTATATAGATTTTCTCCTTTCAAAAAATTGAGTTATGTATATGAAATGAACTTGTATTATAACAAATCGATTTGTATCATACAACCAATAATGTTACGGATTATTAATCACATCATTAATTGATCGGTTCAAAAAGAATATATCTGCAACTTTCATCTAATTAGTTATTAGTTAGTTACAGATTATTTATCGTAATAATACTTGGTTGTTTACTAGATAGCAAGATGAAAATCAATGCTGGTTCGATGTTACATTCTTAGAAATGAACTGTTTTATGATTTATGTTGAAATTGATGTTGCTTTAGAAAAAAATGATATTTGTATCATGTCTTAAGACAGTGAAATTTTCGGAAAGAAATTTAGTACAACAAACAAAGAGAAAAATTGTAAGAAATTGTTGCAAACAAAAATAAAATTACAATTTATAATAAAATTGCATTCTTAGAAAAAAAGAGAAAAAATATTAAGAAAAAAAAACTTTTTAACAAAATTAATAATGTTAAGAAATTGTTTAAAGATTCTAAAGTATTTATAGGTATAGAATAAACTTAAACAAATTCATCTACACTTTGCTAATATTGATTCTTGTAATGTAATTTATATCAACCCAGTTTTAACCAATATTTTTAGCATTCTGAAACTGTGCATTATGGTAAGACAGATGCTATAGATTCTGAGGACATTTGTAACTAACTTGATCAGAAGAGCAAGAAACTCTTTACCTATACACCACCATCTTATCATATTCAAAAAGCAAAATTATTATGTAGATAATTAAATCGTTTAAATAAGTAACTTAACCAAGAAATTAATCGTCTTACTTCTTTGATACATACTGTTTTACCTGAATTTTTTTTTCAAATTTTTCCTAAAATTAGAGGTAAACTATGCTTAACTTTGCTTCAAAATTATTCAACTCGTAAAGATTATAATAAAAACATGCTCCATCTATCTATAAAGTTGAGATGCTCTTCTTCAAAAGAGTATTTCAATGAGAATAAGAATAAAATATTACTATCTTTAGCTAACAATTATATTGAAGTTTATTCTTTTGTCGATAATTTATTAGACAACTCGTTCAATCAATTTTATTTCATATAGAAAAAAAGAATGAATTAATTAAATCTATGACCAAATTAGTAAAAAACACTATACAAACTTATTAACAATACCATGTTTATGCAGAAATATTGCTTGCTGCCTTTATGATGAAATCGGTAATATTTCTAACTTTCATAATGCTGATACTCTAATGGTTTTCTCTTGGATTAATACTTTAGTATATGAATCTAGTAAATTTCAAGATAAGAATACTATAATTTCTAAAAAAAATCATTCTATTTAAGAAATGCTCTCATTTTAACTTCTAGAATTATGGACTATAAAAAAAAGTTTTAAGAAATAGTTAACTATGAAAAAACTATTCTTACAGTTCTTTTGTTTATTTAATGTTCATTATTAATTTTTTAAAATATTTTTTTATATTTTAACATTAATTTATAATTTTTTTGCCATCTATACCTCATTTCCCCTTATTTACTTCATTTAAAATGCTCAATAATTCATCTTCTGTTTTAAAAAGAGGGCCATTACATAATTGATGAAAAAATAATTCACCATAGTAAAAATTAGCTTCAATTAATACTATGTCATCATTTTCATCAATAGCAAAATCCCATGATATAATACGCGAAAAATTAATTTTCGAATGCAATTCAATAGCCTTATTAAGTATATATTGAAATTTTGGAACAATAATTTCATGGTAATTAACATTATTAGATTTAGTTTCAACTTTTTTATAGATTTTTGGTTTATAAATAACGTCTTTTAATCTTCCATCTGGCTCTACTCCTACAACTAAGCCTCCGCTACAAGCATTATCGACCCTTTTTCCTTCTTCTCCAAATCTTACAATTGTTGATAAACATTTAATTTCTTGATCACTCTTGAAGGTCATAACTCGCACAGTATTAATTGAAGAATTATTTAATTTTGCCATTATAGGTGATTGTTTAATTACTTTTTGAATAATTAAATCACGGTGATTTTTTTCAAATTCATCAAAGTCCTTATTTATTTCACTATAAAATTTAACACCCTTACCTCCTTCAGAATCACACGAAATTTTTACAACAAATTCTTTTTCTTTAACTAACTCGTTCTTTAAAGCATCTAAAGTTATTATTTTATCATTTAAATACCAAAAATTGTCCACTTTCATTGCAATCGTTTCTGGTTGTTTGACATTATTAAAATAAAATTTATAAAGACATTTATTATCCAAAATTTTCAATTTAACCCAGTTATTATAATAATAATCAATATATTTATAAAAATAAGAATCGGGAATATATAGTTTGTTAACTTCCCCACTCATTATATAATATTTAATATGCTCATAACCTTTATAATTACTATCAAATTTCTTCCAAAATTTTTTGATTTCTTCAAATTCTTGTTTTGGCAACAGATTCTTAGAACACTTGCAAAGATTTTGTTCATATTTATAAATTTTTTTATTTTGTAATTTGTATATAATATTAAATATCTTATTTACAGAACTTCCTAAAAAACTCATATTATATTTACCTCCTTTAACCATTATAAAGATTTTTAACTTTAAAATCATTTTTTATAATGAAAAATACAAAAAAATACTAAGTGAATATTTAATAGTTTTCACTTAGTAATACAACATTAATTATTTTTTAATTGTTTTAGCCTTCAATTGCATGAAAGAAAATACTTTCTTCATCCTTTCTTTTTGATGTAAAGTTTTTGCTACTTCTAAACTACCTTCAGATAATTTTTTCAATAACGCTCTATCATTTAATAATATTTCTATTTTTTGTTGAATATCTTCAACATTAGTAGGATCTACCAAAAGCGAATTACAATCAAAGCACAAAAATTCATTAAATATACGATCACTAGAAATAATCGGACATCCGCAACCGATTGCTTCAGCCGTAGCGGTACAACTACCTTCTCCCAATGTCGGTAATACGAAAACATCTAACGAATTATAAAAATAAATCAATTCATCGTGAGCGACCGGTTTACAAAATAAAACTTTATCAGATTGAGGTTTTAAAGGACCCTTTCCGGCGAATGCCATATAGGCACCAGATATTTTATCAACCGCTGCTTCTACACGAAGAACCCCCTTTCTATCATCCAAACTTCCGCAATATCCAACAATAAATTTATCTTTATCTATATTAAAATATTCTCTAGCTTTTTGTTTATCTATTTTAAAAAATCTCTCTTCGCGATAACAATTAGGATAAACCACTATTTTATCTTCGTTTACCACTTTTGCATCGGTAAGATACATTTTATTTTGATTAGAAACCGCTATAACTCCTGTTAAATATTCAAATTCCTTAGCTAACTTTTTATTACCATATTTCTTATCATCGGTATAAAATGCTTCACCATGCTCCATAAAAGAAGGAATTCCATATTTCTTAGTAAGCCTTGCAGCCACAACAGAAGCTGGGCAAACAAAATAAGAATAAATAAAATTCGGATGAAGTTTATATTTTTTTATTATTTTTTTTACACTTCTACCATATAAAAATGTAGTAATTTTTACTCTTAGTTTTTGAAACCGACTAAATAGTAACTTTAACAAAAATTTATTTTCCAAAAATAAATTAGACTGTCCTAAACTAATATATTTTGGTCTAAATATAGTAATTTTTTCCCCATTTTCAGTCGTTTCAAAGGATACTTCTTCTAATTTTTTATATGCTTTATTAAAATTTATTGGCATAGGACATATAACTATCACATTATTGCTTATATCTGCGAATTCCCACGCCAACTGTTGAATAAACATATTCGTGGTAGGTTCTACCGGATTAGGATATTTATCAGCTAAAATACAAATTGTTTTTTCCATTTTTATTTATCCTTATGAAAAACTTCATTTAATACTTCGTCAGTTAAGTCACCAAAAATCGGACCATTATTTATTTGATAATCTTCGACTGAAGAATCTATTAAATTATATTCAATAATAATTGGTGTTCCATCTTCACGAATCGCAATATCCCAATAAATTATTTTAAAATGTGAAAGTTTGCGATGATTTTTTTTCACTAGATTAATGATATCTTGTGAAAAAGGAATTTTCTTACCTTTAAAATCTTTTTGAGAGGGTAAAGAATCAAATCTAAGAGTTTCATGTCTTGCTAAATCTTCTCTAAAGGTATAGTCCCATAGTTTCCAATCTTTTGTAATTGGAATATAACTCCCTCCTGAAGAGTAATTATCGATTTTTACATTTGGCTTCCCAACTCGCATAAACGCCGATAAAATATGAACTTCATTTTTATACAAAAACGAAACTACTCTAATAGTATTAGTCGAAAATTCGTTAAAATATGAAAAAAAATCATGTTGTTTTAAGCGTTTTTGAATAATAAAATTTCCCTTGTATTCCTCTTTCAACTCAGCAATTTTATTGGCATTCAATGATTTTGGATCAAAAAATTGAATTCCTGTTCCACCACAAGAATTGATTGATGGTTTACAGATTAATTCATCTTTTTCATTTGAAATACTTTCTAAATTAAAATCATCGTAATTTTTATCTAATAATTGTCCATCGATACAATGCACTACTGTTTCAGGGGAATTTGCTTTGCCAACTATAGTTTCAAAATAATTCTTATCTTGAAAACCTTTAACCATTTTTAGGTTAGTAAAATATGGTTCTATTCTTGAAGCCCACACTACATTTGTAATTAGTTTTGGATCAACACCATTTCCAATTTTTTGATTCCATTTGTATTCACTTAATGGTACAAATCGCAAATATTTATGCCAATACTTTTTTATTTTTTTTCTATCTGATTTACTCAATGGTTTAAGATGTTTGCTCTTCAATTTTACATAATGCTTATAGGTAAAAAATAAAAGAATTCGATAAAAATGATAATATATTTTATCAAAAAGATCCATAATTTTGTTTTTCATCTGCTTTCCTTTCTTTGATATCTTAATCTATCAACTTTTTTAAATTGTCCATAAATACTTTTGTATTTGATTCAAAAGTTTCAAATTTATGACATAAACACTCATTAATTATTTTATCTAAATTATCAACTTCTTCTAACCCTATAATATAGTTTTTTTGTTGAAATAATCTTACAATTTCTAATTGATGATTATCAACATGCTCATGATATTTGGCAAGTCGAGCAACTGCAATAATAGGTTTATTCAACTTTAATGAATTCATAATTGCACCAGTTCCAGCATGAGTAATTATCAAATCTGCTTTATTAATATGATTTTTAAATTCTTGTGGATTTAAAAATGGTGTATAGGCATAATTAGTTGGCATATATGATGAATTACCAATCTGTGCGAATATTTCATATTTGGAATTATCCAATTTATTTAATTCCTTTAAAAGACGGTTAAATTGAAATTGTTGTGAACCTACCGTAACAAATATTTTAATCATTTAATAAATACCTCCAAAACATTTAGCTTTTGGATAATATTTAAGCATTTCAGGCCATTGAACAATAAACTCATCCGCAAATTTATATACAACTTTTCCAGTTTTTGTCGGAGAATTTATTTTGGCAAATGATTCTATAAAAATAACTTTTTTATTCATTTTATGAGCAATGCGACATACCGACAAAGTAGCTAGTGCTCCAGTTGAAATTACTACATCCGGATTTAATTTTTCCAAAATTTTCTTTATAATTTTTCTATTTTTCAAAAATTTATAAATAAAATTAATTTGTTTTCTATTAATTTGATTTAAATAAAAAGTGTTATTTTCTTCATTCGTATATTCAGTTTTTTCCGTCAATATAAACACATTATACTCTGAAGAAAGATGTTTCTTTAAAATTGATAATTGCTCAAAATGCCCACCGGAAGAAGAGGTTAATAAAATAGTTTTCATTGTTCTACACTACCTTTTATGTCTAAATAATCGCCAAGAGTTTTATCATATTCCACTGGTTCAAATTTATCGAAACCTGCCGAAGTAGTAAAAGTCAATTCACCAAAAATAATAGTTCCTTCTACATTATACATATCTACTCTGACATGAAAAAAATCATTAGACAAAATTTCGGCATATTTAATCATTTCATCTAAATTAGCTGGTTTTTCCACAATGATGTCTGAATTCGGATATTTTTGTTTAATATTTACTTTATTCCAAAAAATATCATAAAAATCAGCTGTATGATTCGTAAATCGATTATTATCTAATCTTATTAATTTTACTTTTCCATTAAAACAATAAAACTTATAATCAGTTAGTTGTCCCGTCGCTTCATTTTCCAAATATTTCTCGATAATGATGCGTGGCTTTTCTTTACCATAAAACCATTCACCATAACAAGGTACAAATTTTGTTTTTAGCCATTTATTACATTTTTTTATAATTTCAGTTCCGTTTATTTCTTTTTTATCTTTTACAATAATATTAAAAGTTGATCCGTGAGTAGCCTTAATTACAAATTGATTAGGTAAAGAATCAAAAGGAATATCGTTTGGATTAAATCCTTCCCAAATTAATTCATTTAAAAGATGTCCGCATCCTTTTGATCGAATATATTCTCTTACATGATATTTATCAACACATTTGGGCATCAAAGGATTTTTATCATATAATTTTATCCACTGAAGTTTTTCGTTATAAGTCTTGGGATTTTTTAAATCCAATCGATATCCATGTTTAATTCTAAATAATAGTCTTAATTCTAACGCAGGATTAAGACGATATAAAATATTAAAAGGAAATAATAAAAAATTTTTTGTTAAAGTTTTCATATTAATCCCTCCTATAAATATCTCTTGAATAAATTTTAAATGCCACATCATCTAATATACTATCGTATCTATTTGCAACAATGACAGTGGTTACTCTCTTAAAATGATCTAAATTATGAACTACTTTATATCCTTCAAAGTAATCATCAATCAATGTCGGTTCATAAATTATTATATCTAGATCTTTTTCTTTTAGTCGTCTCATAACTCCTTGAATAGCACTGGCTCTAAAATTATCTGAATTTGACTTCATTGTTAATCTATAAATACCAATAACAATGTCATTATTTTGCGAAATGGATTTTGCAAAATCATATATTTCAGTAGATATAAAGTTTTTGCGAGTATGGTTAGATTTACATATCGCCGAAATTAAATCCTGTGGTACTCCATCAAAATTTGCTCGCAATTGTCTAGTATCTTTCGGTAGACAATATCCTCCATAGCCAAAAGAAGGATTATTATAATAATCACCGATTCTTGGATCTAAGCAAACTCCTTTAATAATATTTTGAGCATTTAAACCCTTTTTCTCAGCATATGTATCAAGTTCATTAAAATAAGATACTCTTAATGCTAAATAAGTATTAGCAAATAATTTTACCGCTTCAGCTTCTGTAGGTTCCATAAACAAGACATTTATATCTTTTTTATTAGCTCCATCAACAAGTAAATTGGCAAATACTTTAGCCCTTTCACTTACTTCACTATCATCTTGAAGACAACCAATAATAATTCTACTAGGATACAAATTATCATATAACGCTTTTGATTCTCGCAAAAACTCTGGAGAAAATATAATATTATTATTATGAAATTTTTCTCTGATACTTTTAGTATATCCAACAGGAATTGTTGATTTTATAACAATTAATGCTCGAGAATTTACTTTTGTCACTAATTCAAGGACTTGTTCGACATATTGTGTGTCAAAGTGATTGGTTTCAGTATCATAGTTTGTTGGTGTTGCAACTATAACTATATCTGCTTGTTTATATGCCCATTCTCCATCTAAGGTAGCAAAAAGATTTAATTCCTTTGATTTAAAAAATTCTTCTATTTCTTTATCTTGTATTGGAGAAATTCTATTGTTGATTTTTTTTACTTTATCTTCAATAACATCTACCGCAATTACTTGATTATTTTGTGCTAATAATGTTGCTAACGATAACCCAACGTAACCAGTACCCGCAACGGCAATAACTTCATTTCTTTTCACAGAATTACCTCCATAGTTATCAGTTTATACTATTAATAGTAAAACTAAAATAAAGTAAAATAAAATTTAATCATTTATAATTTAATAAATAAGGATATTTTTGTCAATAATAATTAGACTTGGTTAAAAAATTGTTAAGTGACAAAGTTATTGCAACGGAAGAGAGATATTGACAAAAAGACAATTTAATTATTTTCTTTTGATAGAAAGGAAGTAATTAAAATGAAAAGATTAAATATCGAAGAAAGAATGTTAATTCAAGCATGTTTATGCAAAGATATGTCGATAACCGATATA
>CANQDY010000009.1 GCA_947593895.1 uncultured Bacilli bacterium | reverse complement strand
CAATATAAATTCGTTTATTACTAACCAGGACAGGATATACATCTCTAAGTATTACCTCATCATTTGATATTAAACTTTGTTCTTTCATTTTTATCACCTTCTATAATCATAAATTAAAAATATAATGTTTTCAATTCAATAATTTCTAATTTTGAACTTAAATTGAAAACATATAGATGTTGTCTTCCAATTTTACTCTATTTCCATTCAATGCATAAATATATCCACTTAAAAAATCAACAATTCGATATCGTAAATGAGTATCAATACTTGAAATGTTTATGATTATTTGACGATTTTCTTTGATTCCTCTTATGCAATCAAAAATGTTGTTTTCTTCTTTGATTAAAAAAACTTTTGGTGTAATTTGTGCTTCTTTCTTAACTTTACTCATTGTTCTTCATTGTTTGTTTTAATTTTTTTAATATTCTTTTCTCTAAACGAGAAATATATGATTGTGAAATATTCAACAAATCGCTTGTTTCTTTTTGTGTTAACTCTTCATATCCATCAAGACCAAAACGCATTGCAAGAATTTTTCTTTCTCTTGGTTTTAATTGTTTTAAAGCTTCATTTAGTTGATTTATTTTTTCTTCTTGATCTAATGAGTCATAGACTTTTGTATCTGTGTCACACAAAATATCCTCAAGCAGAAGTTCGTTACCATCATAATCAACCTTAAGTGGTTCATCTAAGGAAACTTCAACTTTCGACTTTGATTTTTTTCTAAGATACATTAAAATTTCGTTTTCTATACAACGGGAAGCATAGGTCGCTAATTTAATGTTTTTATCAAGTTTAAAAGTATTGATTGCTTTAATTAAACCAATCGTTCCGATTGAAATTAAATCCTCAAGATTATTAATATCCGTATCATAACGTTTAGCTACATAAACAACTAAGCGAAGATTATGCTCAATTAATTTATTTCTAGCTTCAATATCACCATTTTCATATTGTTGAACATAATAATCTTCATCATCTTTAGATAAAGGTGGTAAAAGATTTTCACTACCATTAATGTAATAAGTCGATTGATTAATATCCAATTTCTTTAAAATTAAGTCAAATATTTTTTTTAGCATAAATTACCTCAAATAAGCATTCAAAAGCATTTCACAACCATGAAATGAATTTACATCATCAAGTAATGCCACATAAACAAAATAATTTTCATCCTTTTCTCCAAAAGATAATAATGCTTCATATCCCTGATATATTTTTCTTCCACCAATTCCATTTGCCTCAATCTCGACTGGACAATCAAGTGAGAAATTCCATGATTTTTTTAAACAAAATACAACCGGGACATTGTCATATTTTAAGGTATTTCCTGAATCATAAAACGCTTTTAAAGCAAATTTTGTATTTTCTTTAGTTAATATACATGTTGTCTTATATTCGTGGAGATGAAATAAACTATCGACAAGTTTCGATGAAACAACAAGCATAAAACCAAAAAGTGGTATCAAGAGGGAATAAAAAATTCCTTCAGCGGTAGATATAATCAAATAAATATGAAGCATTTTTAACTTTGATGTTAGTAAACTGATTAAAAAATTTATAATGAAGAAAAGAATTATAAAAATACAAAACTCATAAATCCACTTTTTATTAAACATTATGAAAACTAAAATATTTAATATAAAGAACATTGATATACATACCCAAAACGGTAAGTATATTGTAAAAAATAAGATTAAGTTAACCAAAATTAAAGTAATTTTCATCCCCCTTTTATAACGATATGTCATTAATAGTTCTACACCATAGATACATACCATGATTTCAATTAACAGAAACAGCAGACTTAGATCTAAATAGACGTCCATCAGTGATCACCAGCTAAATATTAACTAAAAAAAAGTGCAAACAATGTCGCACTTTGAACTAGATATAAATATTTTTATATAATATTTAAAAAGTTGAAGTAATAATAAAAATACTAAAATATGTTGTATAAACTAATAGCAAATAAAACTATAATTCATCATCATTATATAATATTTTATTATCATAATAGGTATCGTTTTTATCCTGATTGTCATTTTTTTCTTCAGCATCTTCATTTGCAGGTTCAACTTCTTTGTTTCTTGAAAAAATCGAGTTAAAAAAGTCAGGTAAAATGCTCCCTCTTTCTTGATGAGTTTCTTCTTCTAAAGGCTTTGTTTCCTCAACTGGTTTTGAAACCCTAGGCGTAATTGTAGGTTGCTCTGGTACTACATATTCTTCATCGAAATCTGTAGCAATGACACTAATTAACATCTGATCATTAAGTTCCGGATTTTGTTGAACACCAAAGATAATATTGACATTTGCTCCGGCAGCTTCAGTAATATATGATATGGCTTCCTGGGTTTCATCAAGAGTTACACCATTACCACCAGTTACATTAATAATTGCACTATGAGCGCCTTTAATTGATACTTCAAGTAATGGAGAAGCTATTGCATTTGTAGCTGCTTCCATAGCTTTTCTTTCTCCTGATCCCATGCCAAATCCAATTAAAGCAACACCTTTATCCTTTAACGTTGATTTAACATCGGCAAAATCCAAATTAATTAGGCCTGGTAATAATATTAAATCTGTAATCGTTTTAACTGATTGAGCCAAAACTCGATCAGATTCTGCAAAAGCTTCCGCGATTGATTTATTACCATTAATCATCATCAATTTATCATTTGATACAATAATAATTGAATCAACTTCTTTCTTTAATTCAGTTAATCCTTCGACTGCTTTAACTTTTCGATTATTACCTTCAAAGGTAAATGGTCTGGTTACAATAGCTATGGTTAATGCACCAGATTCTTTTGCAACTTTAGCAATTACAGGTGCAGCGCCAGTTCCAGTACCACCACCCATTCCAGCAGCAATAAATACCATGTTCGCGCCTGAAACAATTTCTCTTAAATCATCAATACTTGATTCGGCAGCGTTCTTTCCGATTTCTGGATCTCCCCCTGCTCCTAATCCTTTCGTATAATCTTTTCCTAAAACATATTTATGTTCCGCTTTAGATGTCGCTAAAGCTTGTGCATCGGTATTGACAACCCAAAAATCAATATTAGTAATTCTATCTTCTATCATTTGATTTACCGCGTTATTCCCAGCTCCACCTACACCGATAACAACAATCTTCGCATATGATTCATATGCATCAAAATTAAATTCTTGCATAATTTACCTCCCTATAATTCATCATCAAAATTATAATTGACAACACTTGTATTCTTTTTTGTATTTGGTTTTACACTTACTCTTTGAATAACAGTACTTGATAATTCATCTGCATCATCATTGGTCAAATGAGTACCAGCATATTTTATTAATCCAAGACAATTTTGATAAGATTTGTCTCTTGCACCAAAACTATATGGTGTGAAATCAACAACTTGTAATTCAAGCTTCCTTTCAAGTAAAGTTTTAAAACCGTATAGTTTACTTCCACCACCTGTAATGACAATAGGTAGAAAACGATGATCAGCACTACTCCAAGAAGAAATTTGTTTTTTTATTGCAGATAGTAATGGTTCTAATGCATCAGTTATCGCCCCAGCAATATCATCCATCGTAAGTTCTTTATAAATATTTACGCGAAATGAAGGAGAATGATCAATTCCATATTTTTCTTTTAACATTTTTGCTTCTTTTAAATTTAGATCAAATCTTTCACTTAAACATTGAGTAATTCTTTCTGAACCAAATTTAAAGCAAGCGTTCTGGTAAATTAAAGTATTTTGTGAAATTTGAGTTAAAGTTGTTAAATCATTGCCAAAATTCAATAAATAATATGAACCTGGAATTTCTTCTTCAGTTGACATATATAAACTGGACGCATATGGGGAAACAACAAGTTGACGAATAAATAATCCTGCATTTTCTACAGAACGAACATATCCATTTACCAGTTCTTCTTCAAGAGCAAAAATTGATGCGTGAACTGTCAGCGTTTGTGATGTTTTACCAATTGGAGCTTCTGGAGAAAAGGCTTTATTATCAAGTACATATTGATATGGAACAACATCAACAATTCTTAATCCAGGATTAAATTTATATTTTTTTAATTGACTAATTGCATTATTGACATCGATTTGAACAATTATATTATCAACACCAATAGTTGTGGTTGAAGAACTTTCTCTACGATATTCAAGTCCTATTGGAGGAAGCGCCAAAATCACATCTTTAATTCTAATATTTAATGTTTCATTGGCAGCATTAATTACACCTTTAATTGCTGCAGTCAATGTTTCTTGCTCAATAACAATACCGCCATCAAGAGCGTTGACATTAGTTTCTAAAGCATGAAGGACATAGACCTTTCCATCCTGACAATATCCATAAACTAAACGTACTGACTTAGATGTAATTTCTAAAGCAGCATATCTTCTATCATCATCTTTAGCCATAAAACCTCCTTAGCTTTCAAGTACAAATTGATCATTTGCAGCATAAACACTATACGATGCTTTGTTTGTTGCAAATTCATTTTTAATTATAACTTTTATCGAATAATATTCAAATGAAGTTTCCCCATTTTGATAAATTTGTTTTTCTAATGATATTTTATCATTAGAGAATATCGAATTATCATATATTTCAAATGCAGAATTGCTAATTGCGTATGCAATATCAACATAAGAAATTGTTGATGAAAAATCTAAAATGACACTATAATATACCTCATTATAAAAGACAAAAAATTCATAATCACCATCGCTGGTAATATTAAAAAAATCGATATTGGTTCTAAAATTTTGGTCAACATTAAAATAAATGTTGCTATAGTTAACAAGTTGCTCCTTCGAATAACTATAATCTTTTGATGCATCAGTTGGAATAGACTTAATAATATCATTTAAAAACATTCCAACTAAAGGGCTATCTAAAAGTGTATTATCCAAAATACTGCCATCATTTAGATAATATAAACTTGATTTTCTTAAAACTGGAGTTAATTCTTCAATTTCAACTGATAATCCAGTAAATAAATTAATTTTTACTTTACTTGACTTAATTAAAGGATGCTCATCAAGTAATTCATGACATTTTTTTTCATTGATTAAAAACAGACTAGTATTTTTATTTAAGTGAGCAATTTTTAATACTTCGTTTTTATTTAAATTTAAATTTCCTTTCAAGTGGTAATTACCGACTTGTGATAATGGAGTGACTAAATAAACAATTAAAAGTAAAAAAATAAAAGCGACAATAGTAATTCTGACGAGGAAATTCTTTTTTTCTTTTTTTCTTAACAGTGTTAAACGATCTTCAAAATTTGAAATTATTACTTTTTTTTCTTCCATATTTTTAATAAATAATTTTGATTTCACTTTCTAGGTAAAAACCTAATTTATTATATAATACTTCCTGAACTCTTTCAATTATTTTGACTATATTAATATAGTCTTCATTACTACTAAATTCCAAAAAATTTGCGTGTTTAATGCTTATATTTACTCCATTTTGCATTCTAAAATTAATATATTTATTTATTAGTTCATAAGCTTTAAATTGTTTATAATTTTTAAAAGTTGATCCAAATGATAATTTAGATGACTGATGAGATAAACGATATGAAAATGCAAATTTTTTATTTTGATATAACTGATATCTCAAATTTCTATTAATTTTAAAAAAAGCCCGGTAAATAAATAAGTTCTTTTCCTTAAAATTAACATTTCGATAAGAGATATTCATATTTTCTTTTTTTATAGTTTTAATATTTCCCATTGAGTCAATCACTTGCAAATATAATAAATTATCATTAATACCCTGTTTTAAAAAACTCGCATTATTAATGATGCTTCCTCCAACATTACCAGGAATTGTCATAATTTTTTCAAATCCGGAAATTCCATTTTTGATAGTATAATTTCCTAATTCTAACAAACTAACTCCTGAACTTACTTCTAAAAATTCCTTATGTATTTTTATTGTTTTATCAACATATTTAACCACAAATAAATCTTTATAATCAAATGCAAATAACAATTTGGACATTCTTCCAACAAAAAAAAGCAAATAACGATTTTTTAATAATGCAATGATTGAACTAATTTCATCAGTCATTAAAAAATAATGAACAATGGCATTTAGTTTAGTATAAGATACCTCACTAATATTGTAAAAGGTTTTAAAACGATTCATTTTCCACCTCATTTATAATTAAATCAATTGGATTAATATCAATGTCAATATCATTTTTTTTCTTTAAGTTAATAATTTTACTTTCTATTTCATTTGGTGAGAAATTACTTTCTTCAATTAAATCAACTTTTCCCATTTTGTAGTAAAATAAAGCATTTTTATATTGATGATTATTTTTTACGTAAGGTGATGGAATAAGAACAATTTCAACTCTGCTTTTTATTAACTCCAGTAAACTAGTTGCGCCACTTCGAGAAAAGACTAAATCATAGATCTTTAATTCTTCTACCATATTGATTCGTTCTTTGATAATAACATTAGATTTATCTATATCATCGAAAATTTTTTTATTTTTTCCTGTTACTACTAAAAATTGATTTTTTAAATTGGTACTTTTTAAAAAATCATGCACCACATTTAAACATGTATTGCTCGATAATGAGCCAAAAACAAATAATACTTTGGGATTTTTAATATTTACATCAAGTCGCGGATTGATGTTTACAATAGTTGGATTAGATGTATAATAAGTTTTTTTTAATCTCATTAAATTATTATCAAATGAAAGAAATACCTTTTTACAAAACGGATATAAAATTTTAATTGAATCGCCAAAAATAACATTTTGTTCATGGATATAAAATGGTTTTTTTATTTTAAGATTGTACATTCCAACTAAAAAACTTATATATCCGCCAAAAGCAATAATTAAATCATTTTCTTTAATTATTGATTGAATTTTCTTCTTACTTTTTAAAACTTTTTGTAATTCTTTGTTTTTTAAACTTTTCTTAAAAGAATTAGGAATATCAACTGAGGTGATAGTTTTCATCACACTTTCTTCATATTGACCTTTAATACCTAAATAAGTTACATTGTAGCCTCTTTTTTTTAGATTTTCACCTAAAACAAAACAAGGATAAACGTGTCCACCGGAAGATGAACTAACTAATAAAATCTTTTTCATAGTTATTATTAACAATTAGTCCTAGTGAAAATAAAACCACAATTAATGATGATCCTCCATAACTAATTAAAGGCAAGGTTATTCCAGTGACGGGAAATAAACCAATAACAACACCTAAATTAATAATTGTTTGAATCATAAATAAACTAAGTAAACCTAGTGAAAAAAAAGACTTAAATAAATTACTGCTCGATTTAATGATTTTAATAGACGAATAAAATATTACAGAATAAATAAATATTAAAAATATTCCACCAAGCAAACCGAATTCTTCAATAAAAATTGCAAAAATAAAATCAGTCTGTGGCTCTGGTAAATAATAATGCTTTTGAATTGATGATAAATTACCAACTAAACCACCTGGTCCAAGTGCATATAAGGATTGAATGATTTGAAATCCACTTCCAAGAGGATCATCAAATGGATTTAAAAAAGCAGTAATTCTTTTAAAACGATAACTTTCAAACATTATTAATCCCACGATAGAAAGAATTCCAATTAAAATAAAAATTACAAACCATTTATTATCTAATCTAGAAGTATACAGAACTACGAAAATACTCATTGCTAATACCATGCAGGTTCCAAAATCCGGTTGAAGCATAATTAAAACAAATCCAAGTAACGTAATTATTAATAATGGAAATAAAGTTTTAATTTTTTGACTTTGATAATAGAATTTTTCAAGATAATAACTAAAGAATAAAACTAGACTAATTTTAAAGAACTCACTTGGTTGAAAACTAATTAAAGAGAAGCCAAGCCAACTTGTTGATCCATTTTTAGTAATTCCTACTCCCGGTATAATAACTAAGACAAGTAATAAAAGCGATATTAATAAAAACCAAGAAACATATTTTTTTAAAAAAATAATTTTGATCTTGATTGATAAAAAAAACACAAATATTCCAATAATAGCGTAAATTAGTTGTCTTTTAAAATAATAGTTTTGGTCACCATAAAGATATTTTGCCCAAACAAGAGAAGAATCTCTAACCATGTATAGGCCAATAATTAATAAAATTAATGTAGCAATAATAATTGCTATTTGATATTTTCTGACTCTGATTTCCATATTTTTTTAACTAGAATATTAAAATGTTCTCCTCTTTCTTGATATGATTTATATAAATCAAAACTTGAACCTCCAGGTGAAAATAAAACTATGCTTTTTTCTTTGACTGTATTTTTTATATCTATTAATATTTCTTCTAGAGATGACATTTTGATTACATTATTAGAAAATAATTTAGAGATTTGGCCAAAGCAATAAACTTTGTTGACTTTATTTAGATTAAATTTATTTACATCATCACTTTTAAACACTCCAGATAAAATTAGTATCTTTCTATCTTTTTCAAATTGATCGATGCAAGAATTTGTTGCATCAATCGATGTTGACTTTGAATCATTAACGAAAATAAATAATTTTGATTTACAAATTATCTCTTGACGATAGTGGTCAATTTTAATTTTGTCAATGCCTGATTGAATCTGGTTATGATTTAGATGATAAAAATTAGCTACCTCAATTGCGTAATTTAAGTTTTTTTGATTTACCTTATTTAATTTAAATCTATAATTGCATAGATAATTTAAATTATGTTGCCTTATTTTAAATATTTTTTGAGTTGATGAGTCACAAACAAGTAATGATGGATTTTGAAATAATAATCGTTTTTTTGATCCATAGTAAATTGAAATATTTTCTACTCCATCTAAATGATTTTCACTTAATGATGTATAAACAACGACTTCACATGTTAAAGATGATGTATTTTCCAAAATAAATGATGATAATTCAAGTATTAAAATATCACTTTCATTTATTAAATCAACATAGTTAATTAATGGAGTTCCAATGTTACCAAGTAAAAATGTTCTGTATTTTTCATCTAATAATGTTTTAATCATTTGACAAGTTGTCGTTTTGCCATTAGTTCCACTGACTCCGATAATATGCTTTGTTTTTAAAAAATTTAAACTGAACTCAATCTCTGAAACAATTTTTTTTGAAAGTATTTCCCCTAAATGATAAACTTCACTTGTTCTTTTAATACCCGGAGAACGAATACAAATATCAAATAATGGCAATTCTTTTTTTAAATCATCTAAAGAATAATATTTTCCCCGATCTATATTTAAATAATTTTGATCATAGATGAATATATCATAATCATATTTTGATAAAAAATTGTAAACAGCCTGTCCAGTTTTTCCAAATCCAAGAATTAGTATTTTCATATCAATAAATCATATTATTTTTTTTAAAATAAAATACCTAAAAAAATAGTAATTAGTGATAGCACTAATCCGATTATATAGAAATACATTACAATCTGATATTCTTTTTTTCCTTTTAATTCCAGATGATGATGAAAAGGTGCCATTAAAAATAGACGTTTCTTTGTCAACTTGAAATAACAAACTTGTAAAATTACTGTTACTGTTTCAAACACAAATAAACCACCGGAAATTAATAAAAGAATTTCTTTATGTATTATTAAACTTGTCATACCAAGTAAACAACCAAGACTCAATGAACCTGAATCCCCCATAAATATTTTACTTGGATAAATATTAAATGTAATAAATCCTAGTGTTGCGCCAAAACATGATATTAATAAATATGATAAATAGTATACTCGATCAATTAGTGAAAATAAAATAAATGGTATGATTGCAAGAAGAAATAAACTAGAACTTAAACCATCAAGCCCATCAGTTAAATTTACACTATTTGCACTTCCAACTAAAATAAAGGGAAAAACGACTACCATCAAACTTCCAATATATATTTTTTTATCATTCAATAAATAAAAATAGGAAAAATCGTAATGATTTGATAAAAAGTAAAAGCAAAGAATTGCCAGTAGAAATTCTAAAAAGAATCTTATACCGGTATATAAACCATGAAAGTTTTTAAATTTAACTTTAATCAAGTCATCAATTAATCCAATTAGAAAGAACAAAATAAAAGCAACAATGATAATTTTAAAATTATTATCTACATAGTAGTAATTATAAAAAAGCGTAGATATTAAAGTTCCAATAACAATAGCAATACCACCCAAAGTTGGTGTCAATTTCTTTTTTTGATGTTCAGAGTTTAAATATACACTTATTGATTGCCCTTCATTTCTTTTCTTTTGAAATTTAATAATTACTAAATTAATCAATGCACTTGAAAAAAAACTAACAACAAAACTGATTACAGCAGTTAATGCTACATATCCTTGGCTAAACATTTTTCCACCTCGTAATAATCATTATGGAATATTTTGTAGTTATCCATCAAAATGTAATCTTCATTACCCTTTCCAAGAATTAAAAGCATTCTGTCCTTTTGAGTTAAATTTATTCCTCTTTTTATCGCTTCTTTACGATCATAAATAACCTCAACGTGAGAAATATAATTTTTCATTTGATTAACAATTTCTTCAGGTGATTCACTCCTAGGATTATCATTAGTCAAAATTGTTATTTCTGCATATTTTTCTGCAATTTGCGCATACTCAATCCGTTTTGATTGATCTCGATTACCACCTGCACCAAAAACTAA
Organism: uncultured Bacilli bacterium; assembly: GCA_947593895.1. Lineage (GTDB taxonomy): Bacteria > Bacillota_I > Bacilli_A > RFN20 > CAG-449 > UBA3210. The sequence continues at coordinate 6,477 of CANQDY010000009.1, read as the reverse complement.
AATTATCTTTTTATCAAATATCTCTTTTGCTTCAAGAATTACATTTTCAAAACTTGATGAACTATGAGCATAATCAATAATGACTAATGGATTTTTACTCACCACATCAAGTCTTCCTTTTAATGGCTTTATCCTACTTAATGTTAGTAATGTATAATGTTTTTTTAATCCAATTTTTCTTAAAAAATAATAACAAAATGATATATTAATCAAATTAGTTTTAAAAAGAAGATTAGTGTTAACTTTAGTTTTTCCGATTTTTAAAATATTTTTATTTTCTTCTTTTAGCAAATGGTATTTAACCCAATTTATCTTTCCATAAAATAAAAATTGATCATTTAGATGTTCATCGATAAATTTAATTGCATTTGACTCATTAATTATGCTGACTTTGGTATGTTGATATTCTTCCAATGTTTTATGAAAATCAATATGGTCAGAAGATATATTTGTCAAAAAAAGATAATCAAAATCAATTGAATTAACTCTTTTTAAACAATATCCAATTGAACTTATCTCTATAATTAAATAATCAAGTTTTTCTTTATTTGCTTTATTTAAAATTTCAAACAAGCGAAAACTATCAGGAGTAGTTAAGGGAGAAAAATATGAGTTGTAATCTTTATAGGTTGTTACATTTTTTACCCGAAAATGATTTAATAACAGACATTGTTTTAAAAAATTGCTTAATGAGCTTTTGCCATTTGTTCCAGTAATTCCAATCAATTTAAAATTTTTCTTAAAATGATAATAATAGATTAAAAAATCATTTATCTTGTCATCTAAATGAGGAACAAAAATCGCATTTTCAATTTGATGCTTGGAAATCACTAAATATGCATGGTGATTTAGTGCATCAAATGTGTATTCCTGACTATGCTCTGATGATGAAAGGTTAAAATAAATCCATTTCCCTTTTCCTTTTTTTGAATTATTACTAATTGATGTAATAATAGTATCATCATCACTTTGAATGTCAAAAAACAATAAAATCTCTTTAACCTTCATAAATATCTCCCAACTGAATCATGACATAATTACCCTCTTCAATCATACTTCCTACTCGAGGAATTTGATCTAAAACAATATTTCCCTCTCCTAAAAATTTAAACTTATAATGTGTTGATTTAAGTTCTTTTTTTTCTTTTCCGATATAATTTTCAACTGGATAGGTTTTACTATCCATCCAAGTATATTCTCTTTCTTCTCCATCATAATTTTTTGGTATATTCATATATTCAAAAATATCGGTCATAATTCTTTTGATAATTGGTCCAACTGTTGTTCCACCATATTGAATGCAGTTTGTCGGCTCTCTAATTGCAAAGTAAACTACAATTTTAGGATCATTCATTGGCGCACCAGCAATAAATGAAAGAATATATCTACCATCTTTGTATACTCCGTTTTCACTAATCTGCGCTGTACCTGTTTTACCACCAATTCGTAAACCATCAACGTATGCCTTTCTTCCTGATCCTTTACTTACTACGCATTCTAAAGCTCTTCGCATTGTCATACTTGTTTCATTTGATATTACTTGACGTTTTACGATTGGTTGAATTTCATAAACTGTTTCTTGATTATGATTAATAAAACTTTTTCCAACATGTGGTTGATATAAATATCCTCCATTAATACAGCAAGAAAAGGCGCTGACTAGTTGAATTGGTGTAGTTGATATTCCTTGACCAAAACTAGTTGTTGCACATTCTAGTTCATGGAAATTATCTTTAGTAAAAAATATTCCTTTGTTTTCTCCTTGTATATCAATACAGGTCTTCTCTAAAAAACCAAAATCTTTTACATATTGATACATTTTATCAACTCCAAGTTTTCGAGAAATATTAACAAAACCAGGATTTGATGAATTTTGAAGAACTTCAAGATAAGTTTGTAAACCATGTCCACCTTTCTTCCAAGATTTAATCGTTCGACCCGATACCACCTCATATCCTTTGTCATAATAATAGTCATTGTCAATATCAATTAAACCTTCATTAATTGCTGATGCAAAGGTGACAGCCTTAAATGTTGATCCTGGTTCATACGATGAATATACCGGAAGTAAACGATTATAAATCGATTGGTCATAATCTTGATAATTATTATTGTCATAAGTTGGTCGATTACCAATTGCTAAAATTTCACCATTATTTGGATTCATAACGATTCCTAATGTATCAATGGCGTTATATTCTAGATATGCGTTATTTAATTCTCTTTCTAAAATATTTTGAATATTAATATCAATAGTTAATTTTAAATTTAATCCTGATGAAGGAGATTCAATGGTATAGAATTTATTTTCAAATAGGCCACCTTTGGCATCCATCATATATGATAAACTACCATCTGTTCCCTGAAGATATGAATTATAGTAATTTTCAAGTCCAGCGAAACCAACATTATCTATTCCAACAAATCCAATTAAAGATGACATATAATCTTTATATGGATAAGTTCTTTGGGTATCTTGTACTAAAAAAATTCCATCAAGATTTTCATTCACAATTTTGTTTGAGGTTTCATAATCAAGTTTCTTTCCCTGAGGATGAAAAGTAACACTACTCGCCTTTTTGGAAATCCTACTTAAAATACTTTCTTTTGACATATTCAAATATCTAGATAATATTTCAGCGGTTTTTTCTTTGTTTTTTATTTGATTTGGAACTGCATATACTGATAATGTTGGTTCATTATCAGCAATAACATTGTTATTGCAATCAATAATTTTTCCTCTTTCTGCTTTAATAGGAAAAGAACGATTCCATAAATCTTCAGCTGAATCTTTTAGTTTTGAATACATAAAAATGGTATTGTAAGACAATTTAAAAAGAATCGCACCTACTAAAAAGAAAACCACAATTGCCACAACTTTAAGTCTCTTAAAAAAAAGATTTGGTAACATCTACTCACCTAAAAAAATATATGATGATTGATTCATTTTATTGCCAATAGTTAAATAATTATCGTCTAAGAAATTAGATGAGTAGATTTAATTGATTTTAATAATTGTTTTATTTATAAACTATTTTGATAAATCGATAGTTTCTTTTTTTCTCTGTGTTTTGTTGTAATAATAATATCCAACTGAAGAAAAAATAATTACTAAAGTAATTCCAAGAGAAACATAGAATGTAACCATTTGACGTTTTTGATAATCTTTAAAATATGAAGATATTGTATCTTGATTAATATATTCAATACTTTTTTCTTCATCATAAATTTTCAAATAAAACATGGTAACATTTGTCGTACTTGTAATGTTTGAATCATATTTTATTTCAATATTTTTTCCAATTTTTTCGTTTTTCAAAGAGTTTAAATCGACATATTTATTTAAAGAATTAGCAACAACGAAAGTAAAATCTTTATACTTCTCTTCATTATCATTTACTTGAATTGTAAGAATCTTATCATCAGTTATTTTAGCTAATATTCCAGAAACTGTAGTCATTTTTTCATAACTGATTTCATTTTTTCTAGTCATTGTATATCCAGAAAATGCAGTAAAAAAAATTAATAGAATTGAAATCATAATCGCAGAAGTCTTAAACATACGATTTTTGTTTTCATGATAACCAATGACATTCTTATTTAAATGAGCATATTTTAATCCCAAATTAAAATCAGTTTCATCTTCAATATTGTATTTTGTTTTCATCTCACGACATTTAGAATATGCAAGATATACATTTACAAGAAGCAAAACTAATAAAAGATAATTATTTAATAAGATAGCGAATAAAGTAATTAAAGCAACAATAACAATTTGAATAAAAATTTCTTTAAATATATCATTGCGAATATTGATTTTAACATTATCTCTAAAATCTTTTCCAATTAATTCAAATGATTGAACTTGAGATTCAGAATATTTATTATTAATCTCATTTTCTAAAATATTTTTGCTATCTGATAAATAATTTGATTCACCAGAATCATCTTCACTTTTTTCTTCAGTAAAGGAATTTTTATCATCTATTTTTAAAAATTTAATTAAATCACTACTAAATGTTATTCCTTTTTCCATTAAGCACTCAACTAATTTTTTTACTCCAATATCATTATAAAAACATGATGCAACACATTTATTATTTTGATCAAGAAATAGTAGTTTACCTTGTTGAGTTAAACTGGTGTTTTTAATTTCAGATACGTTAATTGACTGATTTCTAATAAATATTGTGTTTTTAATAATCTTATCATCTTTAATTATTAAATAAGACAAAAAGGAATTAAGTAAGTATCGGCTTGAAAAGAAAATTAAGATAGCAATTAAAACAAAATACATAAAGAAATTCAAATCAGTTAGTAATGAAAAAAAACTTAAGATAAATAAAGCAATTAATCCTAAATTTGACAAGGCATACACTATATAAAATATCGTTTTACTTTGACTTAATGAACTAACTAATATGTCATTATCATCGACTTTAACTTTATTAACAATACGATTATGGTTAATTAAAAGATAAATCATAGCAAAAACGGATAAAAATAGTCCTACGGAACTAAATACTATTTGTAATATCATTCTTTTTCCTCCTAAATGATTTCTTCTACAATAAAACTAATATTATGATCACCTTTATAATAATCCTCATCTAAGTGACCAATTAGTGTTACATATTTCTTATTCAACTTACTCTTATCAACATTGAAATGAATAAATGAACATCCTTTATTTATTATACCACGAATATGCTGCTTCATATTCCCAATAAAACTAATCTGATTTACATTAATTTTATATTGGAGATATGGCTCTTCAAAATCTTCACCAAAAGGTGACAATTTTTTTAATATTTGATAATTTTCATATGAAAAGTCATCTTGATCCATATCAATAATATTTTTTGGTTTTATTTTAATTATTTTATCTTTGGCTAATAAATTGATTTGCTTTTTAAACTCTATTAAATTTTCTTCTTTTATTGTTAACCCTCCAGCAAGTGCGTGACCACCATAAACTTCAAGTAAATTTCTTAATTTAAAAAATGATTCACCAAGAGAAAATCCTTCAAGACTTCTTCCACTGCCCTTTAGTAATCCATTTTCACTCTTTGTAAAAACAATGACTGGTTTATTAAATATATTAAGAATTTTTCCAGCAACTAATCCAACTAATCCCTCTTTAAGAGATGGAATGTATTTCACAATAACGTTATCATCAGTGCAATCATAGAAATCTAAACTTGAATAAGCTTCAGCACACATTAATTTTCTTTGATCGTTAACTGAGTTGATAAAATTTGCTAATTGAATCCGCTTAGAAAAATCATCGGTAACAAAATATTTAACAACTTTATTAGCGGAATTGTCTTCTTTAACTCTACCAACTGCATTTATCTTTGGAGCTAAAGAAAATCCAAGTGCTTTTTCATCAATTTGTTTACTATCCATTAAAATTTTAAATTGACTGATTTCTTCATTTTTTAAAATTTTAATTGTGTTTTTCACAATAATTCGATTATAACCTTTTAAAGGCATTAAATCAGAAATCGTTGCTAAACCTGCTAAACATAATAGATAATGATCAATTTTATTTAAAAGCAATCGTGAAAGCATAAAACTCACATATGCCCCACATTCACTTAATACGCTTGAGTTTTTGAAAGACGGATGGACTAAACAATAACATGGTGGAATTTCTTTCAGCATTTCATGATGATCAGTTAAAATAACATCAATCCCATAATCCTTTGCTTTTGTTAAAGCCTCCATTTGACTTACTCCATTATCAACTGTGATAATCACTTTATATCCTCTGGAATGAATCACATCAACCATTCTTTCATTGATTCCATATCCATCTTTATACCGATTAGGAATGTAATAACCAACATCATAATTTAATTGTTTAAAAGTATTAACCAAGATTGAAACGCTGGATATTCCATCACAATCATAATCTCCATAAATCATTATCTTTTCTTTTAATTCAATAGCTTTTTTTATTCGATTTACCGCAATATCAATGTTTTTAAAAGACAACGGATTTTCAATATCATCCAATGTGATTTCCTTAGTCAATTCAATAAATTGTTTTTCATCAATTTTTAATGCATTTAATAATTTTTCTTTAAAGTTCATGGTTTTCTCTTTTCAAAAAAGGCTGCTTTTTGCAGCCTTAATATTAATCATTAATACCAGGAATGATAGATTCAGATGGTTCTGAACCAACATTCTTATGTGCCTCACGAATTTTTTGTAAACGCTTTTTACCTTTATTAGTGCGCTTGTCTTTATTTTTTGCAACATAATACCTACTAATTTGCGCATATTTTTTTTCAATTTTTAAATAAACAGGTGTAAATAAGAAACAGGTTAATAACAATACTAATAACATAGTAATTAACATTCCAGCGAAGACTGTTAATAATCCAATTGGGGCAAAACATGCAGTAATAACAACTAAGATACTTGATGCGACTCCTAATTTAACAACAATATGAAGGGCTTCTTGATTTG
>CANQDY010000008.1 GCA_947593895.1 uncultured Bacilli bacterium | reverse complement strand
AGAACATGAGTTTTAAAAAATTCATATCACTTTCATATCACATCATTAAAAAAACGGCTTTTTTGAGCCGTTTTTCAATGTTTTTTTAGATTGGTGGAGACAACGAGACTTGAACTCGCTACCTCTTCGTTGCGAACGAAGCGCTCTCCCAGATGAGCTATGCCCCCAGACAAGTAATATTATAATATTACTCCATTTCAATTTTTGCAACAAAACAATCCTTATTGCAAGAAATTCCTTTTACAAATATGGTATCACCAATTTGGTAATACTTTATCGTTACAATCAAATTTTTTGTTAATTCATGAAGATAATCAATTTGTAATTTTTTAATTTCTCTATTTTGAATTTCTTCAACACAAATAAAAATATATTTCAGATATTTGGTATTATTTATATGTCCATTGTGATCAACATCTAAAAAAGTAGTTCTTATTTCATTAGTTTTAACATCACGACTATCATCAAAAATCACTTTATCAAACGGTTCTTCAAAATTCACAACTTTACAAAAATCATCAATATGATAATTAAAATCTTTGGCCCGAATCAATTTTCTTGTTTTATAAGAACAAACAACCCACTTTGAACATCCTTTTGCAATTAATTCTCCATCTTCAGAATAAATCAAATAGTCACGGTCCATATCCACTCTACCTGGAACATGAGGCCAAGTTTTAACAACAACATAATCTGATTTTGGATTGGTATTATAAATTTCTACTTTATTTCTTAATATCATCCAAATTAAATCGTTTTTAATTAAATCATCATATCCAATATGAAGTAAATCAGCATGACTTCCTGCAACATCCTGAAATAAATCCATAATCGTTCCTATATAAATATGATCACGATTATCATAATCATTCATACGCAATTTAAATTTTTCTTCATATATACTATTATTCATAATTAAGATTTAAGAACTCCTTTAACCTTTCTAAGAAGTGGAATAATCATCGCACCAAATGAATTTCCAATTAATATATACATCAATTTGGCAAATAATTCACCATAATTGTAATCATAAAAGCAGGCCATGTTGAAATAAAACATATCTGAAACTAATTCATCAAAGCCAAGAAGAGATATTACAAAAGCTCCAATAAACAAAGATAGAAATCTAGCAATCGGTTGTTCTGCCTTTTTATATGTATTAAATGCTAAGTAAATAACGATTCCTGATATTAAAGATTTACCCATAAAATCAAAAACTAGGCCATTCCCTATTCTACTAGATAAAACTGATTCTAATCCCAAAGAAACAAATCCTGTACCCACATCCGCTAAAGAGGTCATTTTAACAATTAAAGCAATTAACCAAGTACCAACAAAGTTTCCGATAAAGGCAATCAAGCAATCAATAATATAAATAAATTTATTTTCCACTACATAACCAATTTTTTGGCTAAAAAACTCGTATCCATATAAACCAATAAATAGAAAGCCAAGTCCAAATATAAATCCACCTAAGATTTTGTAATTCATTGAAATACAACATAAATACATTACACAAGCAATTGAAATAATCATTCCAGCAATAAGTGCATTAATAAATTGTTTCAAAAATTTATTAATAATCATTTTATAATTTATCATAATTAAATCTCCATTGGGTTTTCATCTCGATCAATATCAAACGATTCAATTAATTGAACTAAGAATGCAAAAATATTAACAAATATGGTAAGCAAATAAATAATCTGACTAATTAAAGCAATTGAGGCACCAATAGTAAAAATTTGAGCATTATCAATATTTTTGTAACTACATTCATCAAAAACAAATGTTAAACGTCTAAATTGAGCTAAAGTAAAACCATTTATGTTTGGAATTGTTCCATCATATGGTGGGAAAGAAGAAATTGGATATAACTCAGTTAACATTGAAAATGCCTTATTTGAAGATGATGAAACTAAAGTTACTACCATTAAGATTATTGCAACAAAGTTGACACAGATTATCATAATTTGACCAACTTTACCGATTCTAGAATTCTTTTTTGCTGATAAAATTTCATAAGCAAATAAGCTAAAGAATATGTATGATAACATCATTCCTATCATTCTAATTAATAATAAAGACTTTAAAATATCTGGATTTTTTGATGAGCTATTAAACATTTTAGTTCTAACAATACAAGAAAATATTATATAAACTAGCGTAGTAACAAAAATAACACTTTCAGAAGTTATAAGCCCAATTGTTACTGTATTAAATCCAGTAGCATTCTCTTTCTTTTTTCCAATTAAATATCCAACTACCATAATAATTATAAATGCTGTTGCAATAGTAAGAATAATACTACTAGTAATAAATTTCATAAATACCGTAGTTGATTTTGCGTTTGTCAAACTAGAACTAGTTATTTTGCTGTTTTGATTTGCAAAACTAAAAAATGAAATAATTTGTAGCACAAAACCCAACAATCCCGCAAGGATAAAATATGAAAATCTAAATTTTAATTTCTTCATTTTAATCACCCTCACTAATTATATAGTCAACAAAATGATTATTCAATATTATAAATTTTAATGCTAATCAAATTGATATTTAATGTCTAAATTCCTATAATTTAAGTGGTGATAAAAATGGACATAAAAACTTATAAAAAAGATTTATTCTATTCCTATACATTGGGAACTTTCCCAACAATTGAAATGCTAAAAAATCATTCTAACGATGCACTAAAAGTTTACATTCATAGCTCATTTAAAAACAAAGAAATCATTAACTTAATCAACCAATTTCGTAACCAATGTGAAGTTGAATTTAATGATAAAATGATTAATAAACTCTCTCAAAAAGAGAATTGTTTTGTTGTTGGAATATTTAGAAAATACCAAAGCAAATTAGATAATGATCATCATATTGTTTTAGTTAATCCATCAAATATGGGAAATTTAGGAACCATCATTCGTTCATCGTTAGGATTTAATATTAAAAATATTGCAATTATTAAACCAGGCGTCGACTATTTTGATCCAAAAGTCATTCGTGCATCTATGGGAGCAATTTTTTCATGCAATATTTGTTATTTTTCAACTTTCGAAGAATATATTAAAGCTTTTCCTAATCATCAAATTTACACCTTTATGCTTCAATCTAAACACACTCTTCAAACTATTAACTTTGAACAAAATAAAAATTGTTCATTAGTGTTTGGAAATGAATCAAGTGGACTTGATGATAACTTTTTAAAATACGATAGTATTATCATTGAGCACTCTAAAAAAATTGATTCTCTGAACTTGCCCTCATCTGTAGCAATCAGTTTGTATGAATTTAGAAAACAAGTGAAATAGGTTCATATTTGTTAATATTTCTTGAAAAGAAATAAAATTCAGTATATCATTTACAAGAAAGGAAATTATTTATGAAGGATTTTTTAAATTTTACACTTGGCAGTTTGTTTTCTAATAATAGAATTTTAAGTGGGAAAGATCGAAAATTCTACCAATCATTTATTGTAGTGGTATTATCTTTGATTTTTGCTATTTTACCAATATTTACTATAACAATGAAATCATCTGGATCTGAAATATTAACTAAAACCGATAATGCATCACTAGATGTATCATTGCATTTATTTAGCAAATATTTATATGATGAAAAAGCTAATGGTGTTAAATTTGTTACTACACCCGAAGGAACATTTGAAGCAACTGGATTTAAAGATAATATTAAAGAAATATATGCAGGAGAAAAACTTTTATTAACAATCAGAATTTTAAAAGCAGAAGAAAATCCTAATGATGTTGCGGACTTTTATCGTCAGGGAATTAACCTTGAAGGTAAACCAAGCGAAACTCCAAAATCATTTATCTTAATATCCGACAAAAAAATGAATATTTGTATATTTGCTAAAAACGCAAAGAATACATTAACTGAAGAAGGAACAATTAAAAAAGTTGCTTCTTATACTAGTAGTTATGTTGGATACCCTTCAAATTTTAAAAATCAAGATTTTGCTAATCTTTACGACAACAGTGAAAATGGCGCTGAAATAACATATAAAAACTGGAAACATGCATTAAACAAGATGTATGAACCATACAAAACAACAAATGTTTTATATTCTGTTGGTTTATACACTGCGATTAATATTGCAATTATTCTTACTATGGCATTAATTACTATGATTTTAACAAGATTAAAGAGTGCGCAGTGTGATAAAATGAATTATAGACAGGCCTTAAATTGCATGAACTATGCAGCTTTATGTCCTGCATTAATTGGAATGCTTATTGGATTTTTAATTTCAAGTTTAGCTTCCATCGGATTCGTCATATGTATTGGTGTTAGAAGTGTCTTCTTAGGATTCAAGGCATCTCAAAATAAAAAGTATTAAGAGTAATTTTCTAACAACTCTTATGTTTTAGGAGAAATTATGTCTGCAATCACAATTGCAATTGATACTCTTTTATCTTTATATGCAGTTTTTACTGTCTACAAATTAATTTTCATTCTCATTGGATTATTTGGTAAAGCAAAAGAATTTAAAGAGACGGAAGACAAAAAACGATTTGGCGTATTAATTGCAGCAAGAAACGAAGAATTAGTTATTGCCAGTTTAATTGAAAGTATAAAAAATCAAACTTATTCCGCTGAATTAATTGACATCTATGTCGTCGCAGATAATTGTTCTGATAAAACCATGGAGATTGCTAAATCCTCAGGCGCTATTGTTTATGAAAGAAACAATAAAGAGCAAGTATCAAAAGGTTACGCATTAAACTATCTCACTAATAAAATGATTGAAAACCATCAATTTTATCAATATGATTATTTTGTAATATTTGATAGTGATAATATTGTTGAACCAAACTTTTTTAAAGAAATGAACAAGGCTATGGCCAGCGGTCTTGATGGCTGTACCTGTTTTAGAAATAGTAAAAATTTTAAAACTAATCCAATTTCTAGCGGTTATTCTATTCACTGGTACTTCAATAATCTTCACGCACATCGACCAAGGAATATTTTAGGTCTATCTACGCATGTAACTGGAACTGGTTATGTATTTAAAAAAGAATTAATTCCTCATGGTTGGACTTATACCGATTTAACTGAAGATGCTACAATGTCATTAGATTTAATTAGTGAAGGTAAAGTAGTCGGATATTGTGAAAAAGCAGAAATATTTGATGAACAACCTACTGATTTTATCACTACCTTTAAGCAACGACTTCGTTGGAAAAGAGGAACATACTATTCTTTCTTTTCTCGTTTTCCAAAAATAATAAAAGGTATGTTCACTAACAAAGGCTTTAAGAAAAAATTTGCATGTTACGATGCTTTTTTTACTCTTTTTCCAAATGATTTATTATCGGTATTTTTGGGAATAACATTGAACATATTATTGATAATTTTTGGTATTATTAATAAAAATTTAGATTTAACTCCTCTATGGTTAAGGATAGTTAAATTAATAATAACAACTTATATAAATTGTTTTATTTTAGGTTTATTATCCATTATTCGTGAAAGAAAAAAGATTCATTGTGAATCAGGATTAATTGTGTTTTATTTATTTTTATATCCTTGGTACGATTTAATTTCTCTACCAATTTGCCTAATCGCTCTATTTAAGAAAATAAAATGGCATCCCATTACTCATAAGGATACCAAAAAATATAATGATATAATTAATCGAAAATGAAAACCAGATAATATTTACTTCAATGTTTATTTGCCAAATTAGACTTAACTATAATAAATATCTTATTTGTTTGGCTTTTTTAATTGATAGATTATTTATTTCTTATCAACAATATGAACATCGATTTGATTAAATGGAATTTCAACACCATTTTCATCAAATGCTTTTTTAATCATTTTGTTTAAATCAAAATAGACTTTCCAATAATTATCCTTTTTAACCCATGGTCGACAAACAATTTTTAATGACGAATCGCCAAGGGTATCTAATTCTATTGTTGGCAAAGGTTCTTTAAGAACTAAAGGATGTTTGTTAACAATTTCTCTTATAATTTCTTTAGCTTTTTCTAAATCCGAAGAATAACTAATTGAATAGGCTAAATCCACTCTTCTTGTATTTTTTCTAGAGTAATTAACAATATTTCCATTAGCTAAAGCACCATTAGGAACCATTACAACTTTATTATCAGGCGTAGTTAAATAAGTATAAAAAATATGAATTTCTTCAACAGTACCACTATAACCCTGTGCTTCAATAAAATCTCCAAGGCGGAAAGGTCTCATAACTAAAATGACTAAACCACCAGCAAAATTTGATAGTGATCCTTGTACAGCAAGACCAATAACAACACCAATTGAACTAATTACCGCTCCAACTCCAGCTGTATCAATTCCAACATAACCAAAAAATACAACGACGCCTAAAAGTTTTAATCCAATTCCAATACCCTTACAAAGTGCATTAGCAACAAATTTATCAGTCTTTCCCTTTTTAAGTATTCGTTTTAATAAAATTTTTTTAAACAGGTTAACAATCCAGCAAAAGATTAATAATGCAATAATTCCAATTACTAACTTTAAGCCATTTTCTGTTAGCCAATTTACCGCAGATGATATCATTGTTTCAAAAGTTGATGGATTTGATGTTTCTGTAACCACATTTTGACTTGTGTCAGATGCTTCCTCTACAGTAGAACTGACATTTTCTAAAATCTTTATAATACCCATATTCCTTTCTCCTTTTTGTTTTAAAAAACTTATAGTACTACCTATAAGTTTTTTCTTTAAATCTAGTTTTTACCTCGAATTTTTTTACCTATTGCATAATACTGAACATCGGGTAATTGATATGGGTTTAATACAGCCTTTCCATCAAATACAACTGGACGTTTCATGTATTCAACAATTTGTTCATTAGTTAATTTTTTAAACTCATCTGATTCATTTAAAAATACTGCAAAATCACAAGTTCTTAGTGCCTCCTCCAACGAATTAGCATAATCCAAATGTTGATCGGATTTCATTCTCTTTTTAAATGCTAAAGTTGAATTAGTATCATAAGCAATAATTCTACCTTCTTCTTTCAATAAGTCTTCAATGAACTTGAAAGCTGGAGATTTTCTAATATCACCAGTATTACCCTTATAAGATAAACCAAGAACCGCAAAACGATATCCAGAAACATGTCCAATAACTGATTTAATTTTTTCAATTAATGCTTCGGAACGATGTTCATTAACTTCTAAAGCAGCATCAAGAATTGATAATTTTACTTCCTTATCTATTGCAAGTTGTTGCATCACTTTTGTATCTAAAGTTAATGCCGGACCTCCAAATCCAACACCAGACGATAAATACTTTGTTCCAATACGCGGATCTAAACCAATACCAAAACTTACCTCTTGAATATCCGCACCAACTTTATCACATAAATCAGCAATTTCATTGATATAAGAAAGTTTAACTGCTAAATAACTATTGGAAGCATATTTGATTAATTCTGCACTTTCTGGAGAAACAAACAAAATTGGTGATTCAAAATCTTTATAAAGTTCTTTCATTACCATTTGAGATCTTTTTGTTGAAACACCAACAACAATTCTACTTGGAGAAAGCATATCCTTTACTGCTGATCCCTGAGATAAAAATTCTGGATTGGAAACAACATCAATATTATATTTGTGTTCAGTAACAGTTAACATAAAATCTTTTAAATCTCGATTAGTGCCGACTGGAACAGTAGTACGAATAATTACTGTAACATCACGATTTATAAAACGACAACACTCTTTAGCACATTGATATAAAGGAGATAAATCGATTTTACCGCTATCCCTTTCAATTGGCTCAATAGCGAGCATAATAATTGAACTATCATAAATTGCATCGCGATATTCGCTTGTAAAACGAATGTTAAAGTCATTTTTCTTAAGAATATCCGCTAATTTATACTCACTATTTATTGTAACTTCATTTTTTCTTAATGCAGCAATTTTCTTTTTGTCCGAATCAAGGCAAAATACTTGATGACCTTTTTCAGCAAAGCCAACCGCATTTACCAAACCGACAAAATCCATACCAACAATTGTTAATTTCATATGAAAATCTCCTAACTACCAATTTTACGCATTTATATTATTACATAAAAATCAAAAACGCGCAAATTTAAAGTTCTTAAATGACATGTATAAAATTATTAATAATTTTATTTTTTTTCATAAAAGCTCAGGATATCACTAAAAATTTTATTATGACCATCTTCATTTAAAATTTCATGACGCATATTCTTATAAATAATTAACTGTGATGAAATATTATTACCGATATATATGTTTTGAAGTTTCTTAATTGATTTAGTATAGTTTCCAACCGGATCTTTGTCACCGACAATAAATAGTACTTTTAAATCTTTATTTATTTTGGATATATTCTTTTTTTTGTACAAAGCCGGAATTGATCCGATAAATGATGCAAAAAAGTTTCTCGAAGGAACCGCACCACACATTGGATCTTTGATATAGTTATCTACATTTGCTTCATTTACACTTAACCAATCAAACCGTGTCCTTTTATTTTTTATTTTTGAATTGTATGATGCAAACGCAATAAAATTTAAAAAACGAGAAGGCTTTTCATTATTTATAGTAATAAAACGATGAAATTTAGTTAATAAAGCACCCACCTTATGAATAAATGGTTGAGGTCCAGATGTACCACATAAAACAATTTTCTTTGTGCAATCCGGATATTTTTCTATTAAACTTTGTCCCATGAAAGATCCCATAGAATGAGCGAAAACATATATTTCTCTTCCTTCAAGTTTCAACTGATTAATTAAAATATTTATATTCTCTACACAGTCCTTAAATCCATTTTTGGGCCACACTAAAAGTTTTTCAGGTTCTCTAACATTTAGACCATGTCCAAGATGATCCAAAGCAAATACATCATAGCCATTTTGATTTAAAAATAAACTAAATTCATTATAGCGAAATGAATATTCATTCATTCCATGAACAAGAACAATAGTTTTATGAATACCATCATCAATTAACCATTTATTCCCTTTAATAATTTGATTATTATATCCTTTAATTTCAAATATACTATGCATAATTAATCTCCATAATCTGAGCCACGAGACTTATCTTCTACAAATACTTTAATCGGATTACATACATCTTGAATAGTTAAATAAATTGCCCCATCAACATATGTAATTTCTTCATCCTCTTCACCGACAAAAACAACCAAATGATTTTTTCTAACTAGTCTTTCCATTTCGACAATAATATCATTAAATCTTTCTAAGACAAATTGCTTCATACCTGATAATTTCAATAAAAAAACCGGTTCAACATAAAATTTGTCACCATTTTCATAAACATAACAATCTGTATATGGATTATTTTTATCAACCACTTTATTAAGGTTTCCCCATAATGTTTCTTTCATACAACCACCACGCTAATTTTATAATAAAATTATATTTTGTTCAATAGCTTTAATGAGTAGCGTTTTTTTGGTAATATATTAAACGATTAAAGGAATTATTCTATGGAAAAATATTTAATCTCGGTTGACTTAGATGATACATTACTTACAGATGAAAAAATTATTACAAAAGAAACTATTGATTATGTTCAAAAATTAGAAAAAGAAGGTCATCACTTTATCATCAATACCGGTAGACCACATCAAGGTGCTATTCAATTTTTAAAAATGCTTGGAATTCACGAGCCAATGATAGTAAATAATGGTGGAGCAATTGTTTATTTTGATAATAATTATGAAAAAGTCGTAAATTATCATTTATTTCCAATTGGAATAAAAACATTTATTGCTTTTCATAAAAGAGTAAAGCCTTACCTTCATTGTGGCACTACAACATCATTATTTGATTTTTACTCATACGACTTTAATAAAACACCATTTTGGGTAATTCATAAAAGTAATGATGTAAAATTACATGAGTGCGATATTTCAACACATTTAAATACCATCCCGATTTCTGGTGAATTTGATGTAAAGAAGGAATTTGAAAACGAATTTGAAAAAGTTTTAAAACAAAAAAGATTTCAAAATTTACAAGTAACTAGGTGGGGAAGCTATGATGATATTGTTCCTTATGATATTTCTTCAAAAAGAGCAAGTAAAGGCAATGCAATGTTATATTTAGCTAAAAAGTATCATGTAAAGAAAGAAAACACGATTAGTTTTGGCGACCAACTAAATGACTTATCAATGATTAATGCAGCTAGATATGGTGTTGCTATGATTAATTCTCGTGATGTAATAAAAGAAAAAGCCAAATATATTTCCGAATTTGACTTTAATAATAATGGTGTAATTGAATTTATAAAGAAAATCATTAAAGAATAGTCTTTAAAAGATTTAATATTTCCTCATCATGAATATTTTTAATATTTGCCTTGATATTTAAAATACATCCAGGATAAATTGAATAACATAAGTCAGATGCAATCTTTGCATCACTGACTACATTTTTATTACCGATAATATACAGATCATCAGCAATTAATTGAACTCTTTCGGTTAAAAGATAAAGATTAAAAGGTACTAAACTTGCTTCAATTGAACATTTTTCAATCTGCTCTTGATCCTGCAAATGATAGGCATTCATCAAATCGGAAAACGTTTTTGAATCTAAATCTGCATATTGATAGGCATTTTTTAGATATAAACTAATTTTATCCTGATAATCCTTAAGTTTATCAGTTAAATGTTCATAACCTTTCTTATTCATGGTAAAGTTTATTACCATATTGCATAAAGAACACGCTAAAGAAAGAGTAATTGCTAAGGCGTTCCCGCCTCCTGGAGTTGATTTTTTCGCAGACAATAATTCATTATAATGTTCAATCTCAAGTTTACTGTATATCATAAAATATCCGTCCCTTATTATTAAATAATAACTTTTGCATTTTTTTATTACAACAAAAAATAATTATCTGTTGTATAATATCGGTGAAACTTTTATAATATTTGAAGAAAAGAAAGGAGTTAACGATATGTCTAAAGCAAAAAGCAAATTATCTATTGTCATAGCGATAACTGCATTATTAACTATCATTCTTGCCTTGGTATTTCCAAGCATCTATCTGGAATCATTGAACCATCATGTTGGAGATACAACCTACATTTTCGGATTTACTACTACATTTGGTGGAAACATTTTTCATAATGTTTCACAATTAAATATTCACTTTTCTTTTAATATCGGAACATTCTTAGCTCTATTATTTGTATTACTATCCGCAATTTTAATTTTTGTGTTTGACAAACAAATATCTTCTTACATTCTAGGAGCAATATTATTTATTACTTCAGGAATTTTATTCTTATTAAATGAGCGTTTTGTTGTTGAAACAAATGGTGTAACTCAATCATTAACTAACTATTTACATACCGGATTTGGAACTTATGTTTCTGTCAGTCTATGTTCTTTAGCAATTATTGAATGTCTCATCGGCGCTTACTTAGTTAAAGTTGAATCATCAACACATCATCGCCATCATTAATTATTCTAATAATTTATCAAGGTTTCTACCTAAATCTTTAATCGAAGCAATTAATGCTATAATTTTTGTAATAATTTCATTGAAAACAATTGATGAAATCATAAAAGGATTATTCACTCTTTTAAAAAGATCTAAAAACTGATTTAAATTATATAGACAACGTCTTAAATACATTTCTTTGCAATCATTAATGATTTTTTCGTTAATGATTTTTTTATTGTATCCATCTTGATATAAAGAAAACGATTTTTTAAATAATACAAGTGAGGTTTTATAAAAATATATCTCTTTCGATAATAGATCTTTGATCACTGGATCTTGGAATAATCGATTAAACAATGAATTAATAAACTTATATTGTTCTTTTAGTGAAAAGTATAACCAATTAATTCTCGTGAGAAGAGATTTATTCATATTTTTTTATTAACTCCAAAAAGTTGTTTTGACCATATTCACTAATTGTATTATATTGATAAATATAATCCGATAAAAAAGAAATATCGACATATTGACAATTATTCTCCTTGCAAATATTTTCAATTGTTTTGTTATATCGGTAAACTGCAAGAGAATACTCTTTATAAAAAGTAGAATTATCATTTAAATAAACAACATAGGTTGATAATACATTTAAATTAACTTTTGAATTAATTTCTCTAATTTCATCGATAATATTAACTAAATTTAATTCAAATAATTCATTAACTGAATCATAATATTTAAAAGTTAATTCTCCGTCAACCAAAAAAACATTTTTCATAATGTCATAAATTCCAATAGAAATAAATATGGTTTTACTTTTTTTAATAATAGTTTTTAAATCTTTATTCTTGTTATTACTAGTTACATTATTCTCTACAAAATTTAATAATTTTTTTGAGTCAACCTTATCTAAAAGATAGTCGCAATTATATTTCTCATCTAAAGTAATATTTAAAATTTTATGACCAATAAAACTAGTAGTTTTTACTTGATCTTTACATGATACTAAGCAAAAAAGTAAAACAAAAGAGATTAAAATTTTTTTCATTTTTCACTTTCCTCGATTTTAATATTTAAATTTTTTAATTTTTCAAACAAATTATCATACCCTCTTAATAAATAATTATAATCAGTTATTTGTTGCTCTTTATTTGAAAATAATGCACACAATAATAAGCTCATCGTTCCTCTTAAATCTTTACCACTTGTCACATTGCTGACAAATTCACTATAAGGGAAAATAATTATTTGATCATTAATTACTTTAATCTTCGCACCCATTTTATTTAACTCTTCAATATAAGAATTTCGTTTAGGGAAGACTAAATCTTCTATAATGGAAATCTTTGAGTTTTTCAATAAAAGCGCACACAACAATGGTCCTAAATCGGTATGTAAATAAGGATCAGTATTTAGAATTAACTTAACCTCTTTATTAATAACCGACTTATCCACTAAAAGATAATTATCACCACATGAATAATTAATTCTTAAATCATCAAATAATTTTAATAAAGAACTTATAGAAGATAAATCAACATTGATAATTAAAGTTTTTCCCATATTAGCGCCTAATAATGCATAAGTTCCAACCTCAATTCGATCTGGTTTAATTTCATATTCATCAATTGAAAATTGTTTTTTCCCCTCTACGATAATTTGATTATTTAATTGTTCAACATAAATACTTCCACCAATCTTATTAAGAAAATCACAAACTTGCATTACCTCATAATCAAAGCAAGGATTTTTAATCAAGGTTTTTCCATTTATCTGGCAAGAACATAGTAACGCATTAATTGTCGCACCTACACTTTTTTTATTAAATTCTATAACTCCAGAATGTAAAACATCATAAGTAAAAATCAAAGAATCAGTTTCTTTTTTTACTTTAACATTTAAGCAAGAAAAAGCATATAGATGTAAATCAATCGGACGAGCTTGAAAATTGCATCCACCTGGATAAGTAAAATTTATTCTATTAATTGCAGGAATTAATGCTCCTAATAAATAATACGAGGCCCGTAATTTTTTTAATTTACTAAATGAAAAATCGTTGTATAAAATATTACTTGAATTAATAATCAACGTGTTATTGGTAAACTTTGTTTGAATATTTAAATCATTTAGAATATCCAAAAGATTTCTTACATCTAAAATATCAGGAACATTTTTAAGTTTTACCTTTGATTTAGTAATTAGACAAGCGCAGATTAATGGTAAAACAATATTTTTTGATCCTGAGGCAAATACAATTCCTTCTGGATAACTTGGTTTTAAGTTAATATATTTCATATTTATTAACAAAATATGCCAAGACAAAGTAAAATATTCATTTTTTATCTAAAGATAAATATTTTATGAGAAAAATCATTTATTTCATGATAAAATTGTGTTAAGGATAAGTGATTTTATGAAAAAGTATGTTAAATTATTGAGTTTTGTCCCATTATTGAATTTATTATTATGCGGATATTTAACATCGGCAAAAAGTAAATATAATAATATTAAAAATGCATCAAACGCATTAAGTGAATATGATACAAGTGAAACAATTTTCTATTCGCAAACTAGCGATGAAGTATTAAATTATTATTCTTCGATTAAAGAAGGTGACAATGGTTCAACATTACTTAATAAACTACAAGTTTTATTAAAAGAAGATCCATTAACCAATAGAAGTCAAGCAAAAGTAACTTATTCTTCTGGTTCATCAAAAAGTTCAAGTAATTGGGATGGTTATTATCTCTATGAACGTGACTATAAACTTTCTCCATTAACCCAAGATGAAATTAAAACCGGAAATTACTCAAGAACTAAAATCTGGGTTAATTTATTATATTGTGAAAGTCCAATCTTTATTAATAGTTCTATTAACAATGGAGAATACACTTATTATACTGATTGGAATCCAGATACTCATTCAGGAACAACACGCAAAACAGGAACTTTTTCAAATAATAATGCTCAAATTGATCGTGAACACGTATTCCCTAAATCTTTTGGTTTTAACGGAGATAAGGACAAATACAAAAATTTAATCACTGGATGTGATGCACATAATTTAAGAGCCGGAGAACACATTGGAAATTCCAATGCACATAGTAATCTTCCTTATGGAACAGTAGCAAATAAAGTTGAAAATACTAAATACTATTCAAAACTCACGGGTGAATTAGTTGGCTATGTAGGAACAAACGAAAAAGAAATAAAAGTATTTGAACCTTGTGATACTGATAAAGGTGATATTGCCAGAGCCTGTTTCTATATGGCAGCAAGATATCACAATTATGAGGTCGATATGTGTAATTCAAGCTATCATTCACCGGCTTTAACTCTTACTGACAATGTACAAGCAATAAGCACAACTGAACCAGAAGCTACCGAAAATTTCCCATGCGCTTATGGTGAATTATCTGATTTATTAAAATGGAATAAACTTGATCCAGTTGATGAAGAAGAAATCAGGCGTAATGACTTAATTTATAATGGCGTTCAATATAACCGAAATCCTTTTGTCGACTTTCCTTCTTGGGCGGATGCTTGTTTTTCAAATGGCACAGTAAAATTTAATGACATTAATATTCGTCAAAGATATTTAGGTGAACCTCTAACTAATTTTGATGAGAGCAGTGGCATTGAATCAATAACGGCTTCGCTTGGTCTTACTCATCAAACAAATGAAACTGATTCAAAAAAATTACTATCAGAAAATGAAATCGACGAAAATGCTAATTATGTTTTAGGTATTAAGGATATAGAGAAATATCAGGTTGTTTCATCTTCATTAGATAATGGAAAACTAACCCCAATTTCATCTTTTGACATTAATTCTTCATTACCTCATTTTTCATTTAAAAAAGAACCTGATGGTTATACGATTAAAAATCAAGATAAATATCTTGGCTATACCGGTACATCAACAAACCTTAAATTGACTTCAACAGTAGATGAAAAATGCTATTGGGATATTGTTTATCAAGATGATGGATTTATAATTACTAATAAAAGTGTAACAACAAGCAATCGCGCCTTAATTTTTAGAAAAGGAAACTATAATTATTTCGGTTGTTTCGATACTCGAAATTTAACAAGTAATTCAGATGAATATTTCAAACTTCAAATATTTAATGATGTAAATCTTTCTAGTGACAACATTGCTCTTTCTAATTTCTACATCAAATATACTGCATTAATAAAGACAGATTTTTATACCAAATTAGATATTTCTTCTCAAGGTTTAATCATTGCCAAAACTAGTGAAATTATCTCAAATGGATATACATCAATTTATGATTCCTATGAAAAATTAAATAATATAAATGAAGTAATTAATATATTTGAAAATAAAAATATTGCTATTATTGATAATGGTGACTATAAAATTCTTTCTGACGCTATATCAATAGATCAGTCTGATTTTAACACTTCTTATTCTGCCGCATTCTATATTATCAGTGGAAATAAAACATATTTTAGTGAGCAGATTGATTATTCAGTTAATGAAATGATTGATATTTATTACCATAATTCAGATAACCTTAATTCTCTTCAAAAAGTAATAATTGATTATTTATATAAAAATAAGTAAACTATGAAATTCACTAACATTTATCAAGACTATAAGAATGATTTGGAAATCAAGGATCAAAAATACAAAAAAACCGCAATAGTATGTTACATTACTGCTACGGTCTTTATTGCTTTAAATTTATTAATTAATCTATTGATGCTTATCAATAATAGTTATTTTCAAATAATATGGATGTTCGTTTTGATAATTAACAATTACGTAATAAACTTCATTTTTCTATTTTTCTATCTAGTAAATTTTATTTTGCAAACAAAAATTAACTTTAACCTTCATAGCAAATTATGCTTAGTTGGTTTTATCATACTTTTAACTATAACAATCAGTCTGATTATTTTAATTTAATTCTTCTTCAATTATATAGACAGGACGATCTTGACTTTCAATCATAATTCTTGCTAAATATTCACCTATTATTCCAATGGCAAAAAGAATTATTGAAAGACAAAGAAACATAAATAAAATAATAGTAAATATTCCAAAATTAAATTGAATCATAAATTTGTAGATACAAAGATGACAAATATATAGTATCAAATCAATTAAAAGGCCTATACAAGTTAAAAAACCAATTCCTAACGACCACTTTAATGGCCATTTTAATGGTGTAACTGAACTTGAAACAATGCTATCTCCCGCAAGTTTGAACATTGATTTATAATTGTAATGTGATTCACCTTTTGGCCGTGGCGCTCTAACAAATTCCACAACCGCAGTTTTATACCCTGCGAAAGGAACAAGAACCCTGAATACTCGGTTTTTTTCTGGTAAAGCGTTAATTTTATCAACAACTTCACGATCCATTAATCGATAGTTACCAACATTTTCTGGGACTTTAATTTTTCCTGACATCTTATAAATTAATTTATAATACATTTCTGCTGTTGTTCTTTTTAAAAATGAATCTGATTTTCGATCAACTCTTTTAGCATTAACAATTTTATATCCCTCATCATATTTCTTTAATAAGTCAAAAATTACTTCCGGAGGGTCTTGTAAATCTGCATCCATAACAATCATTACATCGCCTAATGCCCGATTAAATCCGGCTGCTACTGCAGCTTCATGTCCAAAATTTCTAGAAAATGAAACAATATGGATTTTATTGTCATTTTTTTTGTATTGTTTTAATAATTCTAAAGTCTTATCTTTACTTCCATCATTAACACAAACAATCTCCTTTGTATAGTTTTCAATTTTAGAAAGAACCTCGTTAATTTTTTCAAAAAACAAAGGAATCATTTCTTCTTCATTGTACATAGGTACAATTAATGATAATTTCTTCATACAATTCTCCTTTTACATTAGAATAATATTTTCTAAAGTCTGGTTTTATAGAATGATTATACCACTTTTAGTTATTTGGTGATAGATTAATTTATAATGGCTTAATTAGAATGTTAATTATATAATTAAATTCAACACAAAAAATGCAAAATGTATAAAAATATTTACTTTTAAAACTTCTTTTTTATAATGTAATTAACTTGTAAGAAAATAATTTATATTGTTTTTTTGTCAATATTTTTCATTCGTTACGTTAACTTTGTCACTTAACGAGAAAATTCTAGTTGTTAAGTGACAAAGTTATTGCAACGAAATAAATAATTTTGATGAAAACATAGAAAAATAATTAAT
The DNA here is from genome assembly GCA_947593895.1 of uncultured Bacilli bacterium. Taxonomy (GTDB): domain Bacteria; phylum Bacillota_I; class Bacilli_A; order RFN20; family CAG-449; genus UBA3210. Next base: position 10 of record CANQDY010000008.1, on the reverse strand, counting down.
CTGTTGCAAT
>CANQDY010000007.1 GCA_947593895.1 uncultured Bacilli bacterium | reverse complement strand
GTGAAACTACTTATAGTAATAGAATTGAAGCTGCTTATGGTGCAGATAGAAGTGTTGGCGATGCGATTATCTTTGTAAGTACAGAAAGTATGTCAGGTGAGCCAGTTGAACATGATAATACTTTTGCTAAAGCACAAATTTTACCTAATAATGATTTGTTTGTTGTTGGTACAACAATTAATTTTACCGCAACAGGTAGCAATGCTTATGGTAATCCAGTTGATTTACCAGACGATGTTGTTTGGGAATTAGATATAGAAAAATCAACTCCAAATATTGGTACTATAGCTCCTAATACTGGTGTGTTTACCGCAAATGGTACAATTTCAGGACATGTTTATGTTAATCTAAAACATGATAATAAGATTGTGGGTTCAACAAAAGTTGATTTGGCTTGGCCAAGTTGGAATTATAGTAATGCCTTTGCTGATAAATTCTCTCTTGGATATAATGAAACAAAAACATTGGAATTTACATTATATCCTGATGCAGGTGAAGAGAATAAGGCATTAGGAATTAGCACTTGGAGGCCATTTGTTCTTCAAGAATGTGATTTGGAATGGAATTTACCAATAGGTTGTAGTATGACTCAAAACCAAGATGGTGATTTTGTTTTCCATGCTGGAGATATTCCGGTTGTAAATGGTGAAATTTCAATTAAACAAATTAAAGCAACTGGTCAAACTAGTGTTATGACTAAAAAAGCAATAGTAACTATTGGTAAAGCTCCGGATATTATTTATGATTTTGAAGATACAGAATGGGTAAAAGATTTTGGTAAAGGTGGTAAGGGAACAAATATCTATAGAACAACTAGAGCCGAGGGTGGTAAAGTTCTGTTTGGTGATGCTGCCTTAGCAATTGACTATGATTTTTCTGACTGTAACTATATTAAAGATATTGACCCAAATAAAGGCAATAATCCTTCGGTAACATTCTATAATGATAATATTGCTCGTAATCCAGTTGTTCCTGCAGATGCAAAATATTTTGGAATGTGGGCATTTTTCCCAGAAGGACTTGATGGATGTTGGTTTAGAGTTACTTTACAGGGAGTAGATGGCACTACAGCAACAACAACTATGACAGACTTTGTTGCAATGCCAGCTAACCCAAAAGTTGATAGAGGTATTTATGGTTCTGGAGAATGGAGATTCTATTATACTGAAGTTGGTTTTGATACAAGATATGGTACTTCCTGGTCAGGAATGGTAGGACCTTATTCGATATATTCATGTCAAATGATGTGGTCTGCTTTTGCTGATACGGCATTAGGATATGACTATAACCAACCTGCTGGTAGTACACCAGAAGAAATTGCTGCAAATAAAGAAATTGCAAGAGCAAAGATTGAAGAAAATTTTAACAAAGCCTGTAGAGGTACCATTTATGTTGATAACATTATGGCTTTATATGGAAATCCATCTTCTGATATGTCAAGCCCATATTTATCAAAAATAAATTCTACAAAAGAAAATAACAATACATATACTTTATCATTTAATGTGAAAGATGAAGATAGATATAATGCTGATGAAGTCGTTGGTATTAAGTATGATGATTCTTGTTCATTAGGTGAATTACAATCTATTAAAGGTATCAATTATTCTTCATTAGAAATCTATTTAAATGGAACATTATTAGCATCAAATAAATATACTTTAGATCAGACAACTGGAATGGTTACAATACCAGGATTACCTGAATTAAAATCAGGAACATCAATTAGAGTTGTTGTTTATGATAATTATTATAATAAATTAGATAGAACTTCTACTTTGCATTCAATTGAATATATTTCAGGAGAAAAAGGTAATGAAGAAAAAGTTACTTATTTATATTGGGATAGAGATGAAATTAATTTAGATACACTTACTCCAACACCTGCAAATAGGACAGGATATACTTTCTCTGAGTGGGAATATTCTACTTCAGTTTATTATTCAATGATGCCAGATTCAGATGTTGTTGTTAATGCAACATATAATATTAATCAATACACACTAAGATTTGAATTTGATGGAGAAACTATTTCAGAAGAACGTGTTGATTACGATAGCGACATTGTAGAACCTTCATTAGAGGGTTATACAAAATTTGGGTACACATTTACTGGTTGGAATATTGAAGTTCCAGAAAAAATGCCAGCAAAAGATTTAACAATTACAGCGGTATTAGAACCAAATAGACATACAATAACATTTAAGGATCAATATGATGATATAGTTTCTATACAAGAAAATGTTGCCTATGATTCAGTTATTGTTTTACCAACAGTAGAAGGATACACAATAACTTGGGGACAAGAAGTAATTGAAAAAATGCCAGATAATGATATTACAATAGTGGTAACTAAAGTTATAAATAAACATACAATAACATTTAAGGATAAAGATGGTAATACAGTTGCTACACAAACAGATGTTGCTTATGATACAGCTATTGTTTTACCAACAGTAGAAGGATACACAATAACTTGGGGACAAGAAGTAATTGAAAAAATGCCAGATAATGATATTACAATAGTGGTAACTAAAGTTATAAATAAACATACAGTTACAATTAATGACCAAAATGGCAAATTAGTTGTTAAATATGATAGCGTTGCATACGGGACAACTATTACTTTACCAACAGTAGAAGGATACACAATAAATTGGGTAGAAGGAACAAATACTATTATGCCAGATGAAGATGTCATATTAGTGGTAACTAAAGTAGTTGATAAAGCCTATGTCATGTCATTTATTACTGCAATCAAAAATGCAAAAACTATAGATGAAAAGTTTGCTGCCTTTAAACAAGTTGAAACAGTATTAGGATTATATAGTTCTGAAGAAAAAGTAACAATCTCAGATTTAATTAGTGAAATAAATACATTGAAAACTGATTACAATGAAGTTGTAAATAATGCAAAAACTGATTTAGGTGAAGTTAGAAAAATTACAAGTTGGATTATTTCTGGAATTGTTGCTTCTGCAGTAGCTTTAGCATCTGTTATATTAAAAAGGAGGATCTTCTAATGAAAAATAAATTAGGTTTAATCACATTAAGCGTTGCCTCTGTATTTAGCTTAACACTAGCTTCTTGTGGCTCAGATAATGATAACAAAAAGATTTTAAATGCATTTAATAAAGCAGCAATAGTTGCAAAAACCCTAGAACAAGATATTACCATTTCAAATAAGAATATGGTTGTAGCAACTGAAAATGTAGTAATTAACTTTGAAACTAATAAGAAAACGACTACTTCAAAAGTTGCAAATGATTTAACTGCAGAAACACCTTGGACTGAAACGACTAACACAGTTGATTTTGATGGCAAAAAAACTAAATTATCATTGAAAGAAAATATGTTTTCTTATTTAGATTTAAAGGGAACTACTTTAAATGGCCTTGTTGCAAATGATTTAGTTTTAAAAGTATTTGGCATCAGTTCAGATATTATTGATGGTGATGTTAAAATTGAATTTACAGTTTCTTCATTAACTGATATCAAAGTTGAATCAGTTGAACTTAATTATGTTTCCACAAATGGAAATGATATTGAAATAGTTTGTACTTATTCATATTAATAAGCAAAACTAAAAAGTAAAAGAACTACTTTCGTATGAAAGTGGTTCTTTTTTGTTGAATATTTATTTAATTCTTTGGAGTAAATTCTTTATTAATAAACTCTTTATGATTGTCAGTTATTAATAATGAATCTAAATATTGGTATCGTTTTTCTAATGATGATATTACGAAATTATATTGGTCAACAAATAAATTATCGATAGGGTGGTAATTCATAGATCCTCCTTCTTGATATTTATTCTTATACCATTTGTTATAATTTCTTAATCCGGCATTTTTAATGTATGAATAGTAGTTTTTGATATCATTTAAAGTTTTGCTATAATTTCTTTCAAAATTATTCCAGACATTTACAATTTCATTGTAGATTTCTTGATGCTGGATTAAGTATATCATCCAATCAAAACTAAAGTCCTTTTCATCGCGTTTTAGCAAAAAGAATTTATCTAATAATTTGAATTCTTGATCAACAGATGGTTGGCTACTCCATTTAGAAAAGCACCAATCAAAATCCCAAACAGGTCCAAACTCTAATTTTCCTGTTAGAGGTTTATATAAATAGCCACTTTTCCAGTTAGAATCGATATTTACCATTAATTCATTGATAATAACATATTCATATAACGAGTTAAGATTTAAATGAGATCTCACTTCGTTTAAGTTACCTTCGGTTATGCTTTCATAAAGAGATGAAACATATTCGTAGATATAATTAAATTGTTTTGGAGTCGGGTTTTCTGGGTATTTAATAACATAATTAGTTATTCCAATTGTAAAATAGTTTACGCCATAAACTCCTTCGCCATCTTTATCTCTTTCTAATAGAAATGGTACTTGTTCGGAGCCAAGATTTGCTACTTCGATATTAACTCTTCCATTTGTTTTTGCTTCAACTTGATCAGTTAATAGATATACACCTTGATATACTCCATTAATTTCTACTTCAACATGTTTATTAGTGTGATTAAAAGAAAGATAAGTAGAATTATTTTCAAGAGATAAAGCGGTATAGTTTCTAATTAGAGAAGGATCAAGATAATCTGCCAAAAGGATCCAGTTTTTAAATTTTTCAGATCCAAATAGGGAAATTCCTTTATTAAACTTTAATTTATATGGCTTTTTTTCATAAGTAGCGGTTGAATTACCACGAATTTTTATTTGGCAATCTCTTGTAAATTGTTTAGTCTTATCAATAAATTGAAAAGAAGCAGTAGAATAGTTATCTAAAGTGATATCTGATGTATTTGTAATTATTCTAATCAATGGAATATCAATTGAATTAGAATCTAAAACATAAATTGGATAAAGAGTTACTTCATTTTTATTGGTATTATTTTTATAAGGCATTTGAACAATTTTTTCCTTATTATCTTTTTCTAATGACCATCCTAAAAACTTATAACCAGGTTTAAATGTATCAATATCGATATTTGTGTATACTTCATGTTCATAATACTTTTGGTCGCCTAAATCGTAGGTATACCAAGTTAGTTTATCGTAATCTATGATATCTATGTTTATATCTTTGTTGATATTTTTAAGTTCAAAATAATAGTTAGTTCCTACGCTATAAGAACCATTAAAATTAGTTGGATAAATAATCTCATCATCAATAGTTATTTTGGCATTAGATAGGTCGTAATTACCCCAAAATTTAATGCCAAAATTATAAGAAGAACCAGCGTTAATACTATCAATATATTGTGAAGAAAAAAATTCAAATAAGTCATTATTTTTATGAATATTAAATGAATAAATTTCTTTTGTTATTTTTTCAACTTTTATTGATAAATCAGAAGAAACATTTTCGACAATATAATATCCATTATTTTTATAAATTAATTCATCATTTACAAAAACTCTTAAATCATTATTTTGATAATTAAAAGGGTAGTCAATTTTAAATTTATATTCTTGATTTTGTTCTACTTTATTTTCACCGATTATCTTATAGTTTGAAGGAAAAGTAATAGTATAAAACACTTTATCTTTTTTGCAACTAGATAAAGGAATAAACGCAAACAATTCACAAAGTAAAATTAATAACTTTTTTTTCATGCCTCAATTATATATTTTCATTTATATTTTTGTCAAATTTATATAAATTTAGAATATGCTATCAATTTATTTTTTTTTGCTTTTTGATTTATTAAATATTTTATCTTTAAGTTTTTTAAAAAAAAGAATTGGGTTATTAATTAGAAAGTAGAAAGCTTTATAGACTTTGCTTTTATCTTTTAATAGAAGTCCGTAAATTGTATCTTTATCAATATATTCAGTGTCAATTAAAACATATCTAGAGTTTGCCATATTGAAGTAGTTATCAGGGTGATCTGCACCAATATAATTTCTGAATAATGATCGATTGATATGTTGATATGAAATATCCATTACTTGAGATAGTAACTTATTTTCATTACAAGTTAATTCTCCATTTTCTAATTGATTAATAAAATCTTTCCACATTTTTGAAATATCAAGTTTGGTTGTACTTTCAATTTTCTTTCTAGCCTCTTTTCCCAGTGTTTTTCTTAGTTCATCATCCATTAGTAATTTAACGATATTATTAGCTAACAATTTTGGATTGAGTTGTGGTGAAGAAAGATAACAATTAGTGTCTTTTAATAATTCGACATACGGTAAATCATATAAAACAATCGGTAAACCATAACTCATCGCTTCACCAAGTACCATTGGATATACTTCATAAGATGAGGTCATAAGTAACATTGAACAAGATGAATAGTATTTTTCAACTTCTTTGGTGTAGCCATGGAAAACAATATTTTTCTGTAAATTATAACGCTTTATTAGTTTTCTTAAATATGTAATATCACTTTGTTTTTCACCAGTTCCAACGATGTGAAGAGTTGCATCAGGAACACATTTTGAGACATATTTCATTGCTTCAATTGCTTGATCTGGGCATTTTTGTCGATAATCTAATCTACCAACCCATAAAATATTATGATTGTCAAGACTTGATATCTTGGCATTTTTTAAATTAAAGGTTAATGGATTTGGAATGTATTTTGATTTAATACCTAATTGATTATAAGTATATTCTTCTGCTGTGGTGATAGTTTGTACTGCATCACACATTGAATATATCATTCTTTTTTGAGCCATATATGGATCTTTTGCTAAAAGAGTGGAGCTATACCAATCATGTGTAGTGACTACAAATGGAATATCCATACTTTTACATATTAGCATTTCTTGAGCAAGATATAAGGCAACAGAGGCTTGATAGAGCATTAAATCAATTTTATTTCTAGCTAATCTAAGCATGAATTCCTCAGCATGCAACTCATATTTATCTTGATGAACATAATCTGAAGGAGGTAATATTTCCACATTTACAGATTTAGGCAATTTATAATCTAACTTCTTTGATATTTTTTCAGTAAAAAATACAACTTTATATCCAAATTTTAATAAAATGGGAATTAGTCGACTGATAACCCGTTCAATACCGCCATTGGAATAACGATAATAGAAAATACCAATGGTTTTAATTTCTTTTTTTATGCGTGGTTTAACAAAGTCTGATTTATATATTTTGGAGACAAGTTGATAAGAACTATAGTTTCCAATTTTACTGAGGCATTTTATAAAATCAAGAACAGTGTAATATTTTAAAAATTCATCAAAGGCCTTACCACCATCTTTTTCACTAACATCGAAAATAAACTTAACTACTAAATCTAATAAAATATTTTTTTCTAAATCATCATAAATTGATGGTATCCAAGGCGTATAATCAACATGATTTAATAAAATAAAATTCTTAATTCCTTTTAAAGCCACGCTTTGTTTTAATAGAGAAACATAAGAATCTAGGGACATTCCTGAAGTTGAAATACCATTTCCAAAGTTATAATTAATCAGATTATTTGTAATTGATTTAAAACTGTTTGCATAAAAAGAAATAAAAAAATAAATCATCATGTCTTCAGACATAATGCATTTTTCATTTGGAATATAGTCAATAACTTTCTTTACTAATTCAGATTTATATATTTTAGTCCATAAATTCCAGTTATATTTTCTTTTTTTAAAACAATCACCTAAAATTTCAGTATTTTTTAAGTTTAATGTTTTAGATGAGAAATGCTCTTTCGCAGTTTTTAAAACTACTTTATCTATAAGACCATTTGGAATGACATTTGCACCGAAATTGACTATATCCACATCATATTTATCAATAACATGATAAGCTATTTCACAAGCATCAGGTTCCAGATAGTCGTCGCTATCTAAAAACATTATATATTTACCATGAGAATTTTTAATTCCGTGATATCTGGCACGAGCCAAACCTTCATTTTGTGGTAAATTTATAATTATTACATTATTATTTTTTTCTTGATAGGATTTTAAAATAGATAAACTATTATCGGTACTTCCATCATTTACGCATATAATTTCAATTTCTTTTAATGATTGATTTAGAACGCTATCCAGGCATTTTTGTAAATACTTTTCTGTTTGATAAACAGGGATAAGTATTGAAATTTTATACTTATTTACTTCCATAAAAAACTCCTTATATCCTAATTCTTCCCTTTTTTATCGCAGCTTGTATTCCATATTTTTTTATATAGATGCGAATTTTTTTAATTGTTGCCTTTATTCCAAATTTTTTGAAATATCTAAATAGATTTGGAATAATCATACTTTTTCTATAAAACAAGTAATTTCCTTTAGGGTGAATATAATGTTCATACATTACATCGAAGAAAATTTTAAGATTCTCATTATACATTATATGGTTTTCGTTATTTTCTAATTTAGTAATTTCCTCTTTCCAAATAGAAAGTAGGTCAGTTTTGGCATTGTCTTTAATATATTCATATGAATAATGGCGTAGTTGTTCTAATTTAGAATCATTTGTGATTAAATCCATGATTGCTTTTGCGGTTAATAAAATATTATTTGGTTGAACATTTACTACTGCCTTATTGTTTTTTAATAATTCTACATAGGGCATTTCATAAGTAATTATTGGTAAGCCATAACTCATTGCTTCTCCTAAAACCATAGGGTATACTTCATATGATGATGTCATAACTAATAAGTCTGCTTTCTTGTAATACTCTTCCATGTTATTTGAATTTTGAATCCAAGTAATATTTTTATCTAAGTTTTGATTACGAATAAAGTTTTTAAAATTTTTCTCATCTTTTTTATTATTGGTTGCACCTAATATAGTAAGTTTAATATCAGGTATAAAACGCTTAATCTCTAATAATATATATATTATGTCGGCAGGATTTTTTTGTAAGGGATCAATTCTTCCAACCCAAAGCAAATTCTTTGAATTATTCTTTTTATTTAATTTATCTGGAATATCAAATGTTAATGGATTTGGAATATAGCAAGTATTAATTCCTGATTGTGCATACACATCTTTTTCTACTTGAGTAATTGTTTGAACTAAATCTGTTAATTTTAGTACTTGAGGTTTCCAACTAAAATGATTTCCCCGATATAAAAGTGGAGAGGTGATAAAGTCGTGAGTTGTAGCGACAAAATAAACACCTAAAGATTTTGTGATTAAAATATCGTATAGCATAAATGGTGAATTAGATGCTTGGTATAAAACTAAATCGATATTATTTTTAATTATAACATTCTTTAATTCTTTTGCATGTTTCATGTATCCATTTTTATCAACATTAATGGATGATGAAATAATTTCTTTTTTACAACTTGAAGGAAGAGGGAAAGATTTTTCATCATCTTTTTCAATAATCAATGTCAAATTATATCCCATGGATTCAAACATTGGAATTAATTTTGAAATAACTCTTTCAACGCCACCACCACTATATTTATAGTAGAAAATAGCAATATTTTTAATTTTTCTTCCTTTATTAATTAAAAATTTTGTTCCAGCGATTCTTTTTGCACAAGAATAAATATCATCGAATAATAATAAGCGATCAATTATTTCTTCAATTGTAAATAATGAGGTTATTATATCAAAGCAATATGGTGCATCTTTCTCATTTACAGAATACATAAAATGCCAAAGAATGACATTTCTAAATTCTTGTGAAAAATCTTCAATAAATTTTTTTCTATCTCCAGAATAGATGTCAAGTTTCTTGTGGAATTCATACATGTTGGAAATTGCAACATGATTTTTTGCATAAGAATCAAATTGTTTTATTGAAAAATCAATAGTTGAAACACCAGAACCAAATCGATAATTATAAAGACGATCTCTGACACCATAATATGTTTTTGAAAAGTGAATAATCATCGAGAAAATAAACATGTCCTCAGAGATAATACAATTTTTATTTGGAATATATGGGGTTACAGCTTTAACAACTTCTGATTTATAGATTTTGTTCCATAAGTTCCACCCAAACTTGTGATTAAGATAGCATTCGCTAAAAATTTTATCTCCGGATAATTTTTTTACATAAGCATCAACAAAAGATCTTTTATCATTAAGATCTTTCATATCCACTAGACCAAAAGGAATGATATTTGTGGAAAAATGAAGAATGTCAACTTGGTATTTTTCAATATATTGATAAGCCTTTTCACATGCGTTTAATTCTAGATAGTCGTCACTATCTACAAACATAATATATTTTCCTTTAGCGTTAATTATTCCATGGTATCTTGCACGAGCAAGGCCTTCATTTTTTTCAAGAGAAATAATTTTAATACGTGAATCTTTTTTTGAATATTCATTTAAGATATCTGGTGATGAATCGCTACTACCATCGTTAACGCAAATAATCTCAATATCTTTAAAACTTTGATTTATCAAAGAATCTAAGCAATTTCTTAAGAAAAATGCTGTATTATAGACAGGAACTAATATTGATATTTTATATTTTTCATTCATAAATTCACCACTTTTTTTCATAGATAATCATAAACTATTCACCTTTATTAGTCAACTTATCAAATAATTTGATAAAAATTCATTAATATTTATTATTGCCTAATTTATTGATAAAATAATAGTGTAGTGATTCTTATTAGAGTTAGAATCAAAAAATCACTGAAATAAAGAAATATTGAATAATTTTACTTTATTATATATAATTGTTAAAGTTCAAGGAGATAGTTTGATGGATAAATCAAAGAGCAATATAAAAAAATATGCATATTTGCTTAAGGTACTTATTGATAGGGATATTAGAAATCAATATGCTGGTTCTTTCTTAGGTGCACTATGGACAGTACTAAATCCATTACTGAATATGATTGTTATGGCAATTGTATTTATTAATATATTTGGTAATAATTCAATTTCACTTGATTATCCAGTTTATGTTTTAGCAGGGAATATCATTTTTAATATGTTTAGATCGGGTTCAGAAGGAGCTTTAACATCAGTTGTAGATCAAAGAGATTTATTATCAAAAACAAAAGTGCCTTTATATATAATTCCAATGTCCAGAGTCGGATCTAGTATTGTAACTTTTTTATTTTCTTATGTTGCACTAATAATTGTTATGATAATAAGAATTCCTGCAGGAGTATCTTTTCATTTGAGTATGCTGATGGTAATAGTTTTATTGCCAGCATTAATTCTTTTTACTTTAGGATTCGCGTTTTTTCTTTCTTCTTTCTTTGTTTCATTTAGAGATATAAAACATTTTTATTCGGTAATACTGACTTTATGGATGTATTTGACACCATTATTTTATTCTTTAGATGCATTAAATTTGTCATCGACATTAATGAAAATTTTACAAATAAATCCAATGTATAATTTTGTTTTATATTTTAGAGAAACTTTAATGGGAATAGGTACTGATTGGAGTACACTAGGAATTTGTTATTTATGGGGAATAGTCCTATTTGGGATTGGATATTTAATTTTTGAATTACGAAAAAATAAATTACTATTGGAAGCATAGGTATATGGATGATAATAAAGTATTAATTGATGCGAATAATGTCACAATGCGTTTTAAATTACCAAATCAAAAGATTAGTAATCTCAAAGAAATGTTTGTTAAATTTATCAAGAGAAAACTAAAATATCGGGACTTTTATGCATTAAAAGATGTGTCAGTAAAAATTTCTAAAGGTGAAAGTTTAGCAATTATTGGAAGAAATGGATCAGGTAAATCGACATTATTAAAAATTTTAACTCAAATTGTTAAACCAACTAGCGGCAGCGTAAAGGTTTATAGTTCAAATATTGTTCCACTTTTACAACTTGGTGCCGGTTTTGACATGAATTCAACCGGCTATCAAAATGTATATTTAAATGGTGCAATTTTAGGCTTTTCAAAAAAGGAAATTGACCAAAAAATGGAAGAGATTGTTAATTTTGCGGAATTACATGATTTTATGAATGTAGAATTAAAAAATTATTCGCAAGGTATGTTAGCCCGCTTAGGTTTTGCTATTGCAATTTCTTGTAATCCGGAAATATTAATTATCGATGAAATTTTAGCGGTAGGAGATACTGCTTTCCAAAAAAAGTGTTATGAAAAATTAAAAGAATTAAAAGATAAGGGAATTACTTTTATTATTGTTTCTCATAGTGAAGTTGTCAAAGAAATGTGTACTCGTGCAATTTGGATTAAAGACGGACAAAAAGTAATGGATGGAGATATTAATGCTGTCTATGATGCTTATATTGATTTTCTATCAACAGGAAATAGTTTATGAAAAAAATCCTATATGTAGCTTCAACTTATAGTCACATTAAAATGTTTCATTTGTCATATATAAATGAATTAAAAAAAGATAATGTTGTCGATGTTTTATCAAGTGGTCAAGAAAGTGATATCAATATTAATTTCAAAAAGAGATTAACTTCATTTACCAATCTTTTATTGATTTTTCGCTTAAAAAAAATTATTAAAGCAAATAAATATGATTGGATAATTTTAAATACTTCTCTTGCTTCATTTTTAGTTAGAATGGCATTAAAAGGAAAAAAAAGAAAACCCAAAGTAATTAATATGGTTCATGGTTATTTGTTTTATGATAAATCATTTAAACAAATATTGATGCTTACTCTGGAAAAAATTTTAAGAAAGCAAACTGATTTTATAATTACAATGAATGATTATGATTATCAAATTGCAAATAAATATCGCCTTTTTAAAGAAAAGATATATAAAATTCCAGGTGTTGGAGTTAATAAAATGTCTAATTACACTGATAATAATCCATTTTCAAGCGATAGATTTAATCTTTTATACGCTGCAGAATTTTCAAATAGAAAAAATCAAATGTTTCTTTTAAAATGCTTAGTTAAATTAAAAGAAGAAATACCTAATATTAGATTAACTTTGATTGGAAAAGGGAAAAATTATTTTAAATATAAAAAATATATAAAGCATAATAACTTGGAAGATTTTGTCTTATTAGATGGTTTTATTGAAAATCCAAGCAATTATTTTAAAAACTGCGATTTATATGTTTCAAGTAGCAAATCTGAAGGACTACCATTTAATATTTTAAATGCAGTTGAATATGATAAAACTATCATTTGTTCAAAAATTAAGGGACATATCGATATTAATAAAGTTGATAATTATTTGTCTTTTTATCACGATGAAACTGATTTTATCCAAAAGGTCAAAAATGCTTATTTTAAACAAGAAAAAAAAGATGGAAAGAAAACTTTTGCTAATTTTGAATTTTCGCGAGTATTCCCATCTAATATTAAGTTAATTAATAGCATTATAAATTACGATGATAGGTTATAGTTTTTTCTTTGGATGATTTTTTAAATATTTTTTAAATTGATTTTTATCAAAATAGAATTCTTTAAGAATCTCTTCTTCAAGTGGTCCAATTTGAACATAATCGTAATAAACAGAAGAAGCGCTATTGTCAAAATCCTCTTTTTTCTGATTTAATTGGACATTTAATTTTGTATTTTTTTTCATTTTCATCACCAATATTAATTTTTGTAATCGATAATTGTTTATTATGGTATTTTTTGACATAATATTAAAAAGCGGAGGGATTTATAATGCATAGTTTAGAACAAACAGACCCTGAGATATTTAATATAATTAATGAAGAGCAAAGGCGCCAATTTGATCATTTAGAACTTATTGCATCGGAAAATTATGTTTCAAAAGCGGTTTTAGAGGCACAGGGAAGCATTATGACTAACAAATATGCTGAAGGTTATGTTGGAAAAAGATATTATGGTGGATGTCAATTTATTGATAAAGCAGAGCAATTAGCAATTAATCGATTAAAAAAGTTGTTTAATGTGAAGTTCGCTAATGTTCAACCTCATTCCGGATCTCAAGCAAATATGGCTACATATCGTGCTTTAATTGATAAGGGAGATATTATTTTAGGAATGTCACTTGACCAAGGTGGGCATTTAACTCACGGCCATCATTTATCTTTCTCAGGACAAGATTATAAAATTTATAGTTACGGGGTTAATAAAGATAGTGAAACAATTGATTATGATGAGGTAAGGAGAATGGCTCTAGAAGTTAAACCAAAATTAATTGTTGCAGGAGCTTCTGCTTATCCAAGAATTATTGAATTTAAAAGATTTAGAGAAATTGCTGATGAAGTTGGTGCTTATTTGATGGTTGATATGGCTCATATTGCAGGACTTGTTGCAACTAATTTACATCCTAATCCTTGCATTTATGCTGATGTTGTTACTTCAACTACTCATAAAACTTTAAGAGGGCCTCGAGGCGGAATTATTTTAACAAATAATGAAGAAATTGCTAAAAAAATTGATAAGGCAGTTTTTCCTGGAATTCAAGGTGGTCCGTTGATGCATGTAATTTCTGCAAAAGCAGTTGCATTTAAAGAAGCATTAGATCCTTCGTTTGCTATCTATCAAAAACAAGTAGTTAGCAACGCAAAAACTTTAGCAAACGAATTTATTAAACTTGGTTATCATGTTATATCTGGTGGAACGGATAATCACCTCTTACTTTTAGATATTAAATCAAAATGGAACATTACGGGAAAAGATGCAGAAAATATTCTTGATAGTATTAACATCACAGTCAATAAAAATACTATTCCATTTGATAAGGAAAAACCTTTCCTTGCTTCAGGAATAAGAATCGGAACTCCGGCATTAACTACTCGAGGAATGAAAGAAAAGGAAATGATTGAAATTGCTCAAATCATTAATCAAGCATTAAATAATCATAAAAATCAAGAAATATTATCTTCATTAAAAAATAAAGTAATAGAATTATGCAATAAATATCCTTTATAGATTAGATGCAATTAATTAACGGAGTAAAAATGAATTGGAAAATTTCTTCAAAAGATAAAATAATTGAAATAATAAATCTAAATTTAATTCGAGTTTATAAAAAGAAAAATACTAGTCGATTAATTAAGTTAAATGAAAATTATCAAGAAATTAAATTAAATATGGTTGGAAATTCTTATTCATATAATGATATCGATTTATCATTTGATAAGAATAATAATTTAATTATAAAGAAAGCAAACCAATGTTATTTTAAAGAAACTGATAAGAACATTGATTATTTTATGGATAAAGATTTATCACCTAAAACTCAAATTAAGATTGATATTAATTCTAAAACTTATATTTATGGTTTAGGAGATAAAGCAGCATTTTTAAATCGCTATGGATATCAATATGTTTCTTGGAATACCGATGATCCTTCTCAGCATAATGAAACCTATCGTTCTTTATATAAATCAATTAATTTTTTATTAATCAATAAAAATTCTTTTTACTATGGTGTTTTCTATCCTAGTTCATTTAAAACAATCTTTGATTTAGGGAAAAAGAATTCTAATGTGTTAGGTATTGTATCTTCACAAGGAGAATATGATTATTTTATAATTATTGGAAATAGTCCATTAGAAATTATTAAAACATATTCTTCGTTAGTAGGAAGAACATTATTAACAAGATTAAAAATGCTTGGAAATCAACAATCTAGATGGTCCTATTGCAGTGAAGATGAAGTAAGATCTATTTGTGAAAATTACGAAAAGTATCGGCTTCCTCTTGATTATATTCATTTAGATATCGACTATATGGAAGAATATGCAAACTTTACAGTTAATACAAAAACATTTCCAAATTTAAAAAAACTATCTGATGAATTAAAAGAAAAAGGTGTCAATTTAGTGGCAATCTTTGACGCAGGAGTAAAATGTAAAAAGGGTTATTTTTTTTATGATGAGTTAATTAAAAATAAGTATGTTCTTACTTTAAATAATAAGCCTTATACTAATGAAGTGTGGCCGGGAGAATCAATTTTTCCAAATTACTTTGATGAAAAATGTCGTGATTATGTAACTCAAGAAGCAATAAATTTTGAAGATCAATATGGTATTGATGGAATATGGTGTGATATGAATGAACCAGCATCATTTAAAGGACTTTTACCGATGGAAGTTGAAGCTAAATTTGGTGATGAAATCATCTATCATAAAGAGTTTCATAATATGTATGGTGAATATATGACTAAAAGTATTTCTAAATCTTTTACTAAACGAAATCTTCGTCCATATGTTATTACTCGTGCGGCCTTTGCAACATCATCTCAATTTACTATTGCATGGAATGGCGATAATCAATCGTTATGGGAACATCTAGAAGTGTCTTTACCTCAAGTTGCTACAATGAATATTTGTAATTTTCCTCTAGATGGTGTAGATGTTGGAGGATTTGGTAATGATTGCACCAAAGAATTATTAATTCGTTGGATTGAAGCCAATATTTTTTGTCCATTCTTAAGAAATCACTCTTCAATTAATACTCGAAAGCAAGAGCCATGGATGTTTGACCAAGAAACGATTAATATATATCGTAAGATGTTGAATTTACGTTATGAATTAATACCTTATTTATATGATTTAGTTTATAAATCTCATACGGATGGAATACCAATTATTCGACCTTTATTTGTTAATTTTAAAGATGATAGTAATGTTAAACAAATTAACGATGAAATTATGATTGGGGATTCATTATTATTTGCACCGATTATTCATCAGGGTGAAACCAAAAGATGTGTTTATGTTCCGGAAGGTCGCTGGTTTAATTATTTCACTCATGAAGTTATTGAAGGTGGAATATATATTATTGCTGATATACCACTGGACTCTGTTTATCTATTAGTTAAAGAAGGATCAATTCTTCCAAAATTTAAAGGTCTGACTCATCTGAATCGTAAAGAAATTAAAGAAATTATTTTTGATTGTTCTTATGGTGATGGAGAATATATAAATTATGAAGATGATGGAGAATCTTTAAATTATCTTTTGGGTCAGATTAATGAATATCAAGTTGAAGTTAAAAATAAACAAGTTAATGTTCGACTTATAAAAAATGGTTATGAATCTAATTATCAATACATATATGTTGATAATGGTGATGAAATAATAGATATTAAAAATCAAATTTTTGATAAGTAATTAATTTAGACCAGAGGTATATAAGAATGGTATTTATCAAAAAATATTTTTATTTTCATAATGTAAAAATGTTTAAAGTAAGAAAAATCTTCACTATAAAATTGAAAATAAAGATTATTTTTATATGGCTATAAAATATTTAAATTGAGAAAATCGGAAGGATTTTTTTGTAAACTCAATTGTAAGATATTTAAAAATGACGATATTAATAGAACTGATTTATAATTATTTAAAATAGTTTCAATAGACATTTATTATTTATCATTGTAGTTGGTTATTAAAATTAAAATAGTCTAAAAAACTCAAAAAATATTATTTATTGGATATAGTTTTAAATATGGTAAATTTCATGAAAAGGAATAACGATTAATTAAAATAGTGTAGTTTTTATTAAAAGAAGAGTAATAATTTTATCTTTCTGCTAAACATTTTTACTTTTTTAAATGAAATTTAATTTATTGCTTGATACAAAATAGTTAATTTTTTTTAAAAAAAACTTGATTGAGCAATGATGTTTATTATAGAATAAATGAGCGTGTGCCGAATGCACCGAGTGTTTAAGATGCAATTTGCATCATTTTCTTTTGAAAATAATGAAACACCGGGTATTGTGGCTTACAAATAATGAAAGGAGATTATTCATGCCTACAATTAATCAATTAGTTCGTAATGGACGAAAGAGTGCAATTGAAAAATCCAAAGCCCCAGCATTAAATAAACGCTGGAATTCACTCGCAAAAAAAACATTAAATCAAAACTCAGCTCAAAAACGAGGCGTCTGTACCCGTGTTGGTACTATGACACCTAAAAAGCCTAACTCAGCTTTACGTAAATATGCTCGTGTACGATTAAGCAATGGTTTTGAAGTAACAGCTTATATTGGCGGTGAGGGACACAATTTACAAGAACATAGCACTGTTTTAATTCGTGGTGGTCGTGTTAAGGATTTACCTGGTGTTCGTTATCATATTGTCCGTGGCACATTGGATTGTGCTGGTGTCAATGAACGTAAACAGGGAAGATCATTATACGGAACTAAAAAACCAAAAGATAAGAAATAGTCAAAATACGTAAAAATAAAAATTCTAAAAATTAAATATTCGGAAAGGAGGATTTTTAATGCCACGTAAAGGAAATGTCGCTAAACGCGATGTGTTACCAGATCCAATTTATAATTCAAAACTCGTAACACGATTAATTAATAAAATTATGTTAGATGGTAAAAGAGGCACTGCTCAAACTATCTTATATAATGCATTCAATAAAATTGAAGCAAAAACTGGAAAACCAGCAATGGAAGTATTCGAAGTTGCTATTGGAAATATCATGCCTGCTCTCGAATTAAAAGTCAGAAGAGTTGGAGCTGCTAACTATCAAGTACCAGTAGAGGTTAGTGCAGAACGTAGAGTTACCTTAGGATTAAGATGGCTTGTTAATTACGCTCGTTTAAGAAATGAAAAATCCATGGAGGATAAATTAGCTGCAGAAATTATTGATGCCGCTAATGGAACTGGTGCTTCCGTCAAAAAGAGAGACGATACTCACAAAATGGCTGAAGCAAACAAAGCATTTGCACATTATAGATGGTAATTGGAGGTACTTATGGCTCGTCAATTAGATATCTCAAATACCCGCAATATCGGTATC